>CAXBRX010000011.1:0-21573 GCA_963977835.1 uncultured Derxia sp. | reverse complement strand
TTGGTGGAGGTAAGCGGGATCGAACCGCTGACCTCTTGCATGCCATGCAAGCGCTCTCCCAGCTGAGCTATACCCCCTGCGGCAAAGACTGAAAGTATAAATGAGCATTTCCATCCGCGCAAGCTGAGCAGCTCACGCAAGCGCTTGCGCGACGCGCCCGACCACCACCTCGCGCCCGAACAGCGCGAGCACCGCATCGACCGACGGCGTATGCGTGCGGCCGGTCACGATGACGCGCAGCGGAATCGCCAATTGCGGCATCTTGAGGCCGTGCGCAGCCAGCACGCGCTTGAGCAAGGCCGAAATGTCGGGCGCGGTCCAGGGCGTGTCCGCGGCCTGGGCGATGAAATCGGCCAGCGCCGGGCGGGTCGCGTCGGTCACATGCTGGGCCAGAAGCTCGGCATCGACGGCATGCGGTGCGTAAAACAGCATCGCGCCTTCGGCCAATTGGTTGAGGGTTTCGGCACGGTCGCGCAACAAACCCAGCACCGATTCGAGCGGGCAGCCGCCTTCGAGCGCGCCACCGAGCGCGCGGATGCGCGGTTCGACCAGACGCGCCAGGCGACCAAGATCGGCCTGCTTGATGTAGTAGTTGTTCAGCCAATTGAGCTTTTTCGGGTCCCATTGGGCAGCGGAACGGCTCAGATGGTTGACGTCGAACCATTCGACGAATTGTTCGCGCGCAAAGACTTCGTCGTCGCCGTGGCTCCAGCCCAGCCGCGCGAGGTAATTGCACATGGCTTCGGGCAGATAGCCGTCGGTCTCGTATTGCATGACATTGACGGCGCCATGGCGCTTGGAGAGCTTTTCGCCGTCAGGGCCGAGGATCATCGGCACATGGCCGTATTGCGGCACCACTGCGCCGAGGGCGCGCAGGATGTTGATCTGGCGCGGGGTGTTGTTCACATGGTCGTCGCCGCGGATGACATGGGTGATGTTCATGTCCCAGTCGTCGATCACCACGCAGAAATTGTAGGTCGGCGTGCCGTCGGGGCGGGCGATGATCAGATCGTCGAGTTCGCGGTTGCCGATCGTGATCGTGCCTTTGACGAAATCGTTCCAGGTCACTTCGCCATCGATCGGGTTGCGAAACCGCACGACCGGGTCGACACCGGCCGGGATGGGCGGCAGCACCTTGCCCGGTTCCGGACGCCAACGGCCGTCATAGCGTGGTTTTTCGCCGCGGGCGCGCTGCCCTTCGCGCATGGCGTCGAGTTCGGCCGGCGTGCAATAGCAAAGATAGGCGGTGCCCGCGACCAGCATCTGGGCGATCACCTCGCGATAGCGCGTCATGCGCTGCATCTGGTAGAACGGACCTTCGTCGTAGCCGAGGTCGAGCCAGTCCATCGCGTCGAGAATGGCCTGCACCGCCTGCGGCGTCGAGCGCTCGACGTCGGTGTCTTCGATGCGCAGGACGAAGCTGCCACCGAAATGGCGCGCGAGCGCCCAGGCATACAAGGCCGTGCGTGCACCGCCCAGATGGAGGAAACCGGTCGGCGACGGCGCAAAACGCGAACGCACCGGGCGATCGGGCGGGAACGGAAAACTGGTGGTCATGAGATGAATTCCTGGCTGGCACCGCTGCGTCGCAAGCCCTTGGCCGCGCCGCGCAGCACATGAAAAAAGGCCTGCTGCGCGCAGGCCTGTACGGATTCTAGCAAGCGCAATGAAGGGACACCGGATTGCGCGCACCCGATGCTATATTGCACCGGTCCGGCGCACTTCGTCGCCCATGGCAGCAATTCAGCTGCGCCGGCTTGCGGTTCGTCGCATGCCTCTCGCCTACCCCAGGCCCGCGACGCATGATGCGGGGCTACCGACCTCCGTCAACCGAATTGCCACTCTCGCCCGGCCCACAAAGCCCTGATCGACGATGAGCCCATCACTTTTCACTGCCATTTTGCGCCGCAAGTTCCTCGCCTGGTCGACCATCGGCGTGGTGCTGCTGGCGGTCCTGATCGGCGGCTTCGTCCTGTTCGGCGGACGCTCGCGCGATGTGCAGGCCAATGCCGCGCAACAACCCGACCAACCCCCGCCGGTCGAATTCGCCGCGAACGAGGTCGTCCATCTGAGCCCGGCGCGCCTGAACCAGAATCTGCTGGTCACGGGCACGCTCGACGCGGTCGACAAGGTCACTTTGCGCGCCAAGGTCGCGGCCGAGGTGCGCTCGATCCCGGTGCGCGAAGGCGACCGGGTGCACGCCGGCCAATTGGTCGCCCAGATCGACACTGCCGATGCCCAGGCCCGCCTGGCCGAGCGTGCCGGCACCTACGAGACCGCGCGTGCCAATCTTGCGTTGTCCGAGAAAAACCGCGCCACCAACAAGGACTTGCTCGCGCAAGGCTATATCTCGCAAAACGCCTACGACGCGATCGAATCGGGCTACCAGGCCAACGCCGGGCAATTGCAGGCCGCGCAGGCCAATGTGGCGCTCGCACGCAATGCGCTCCAGGACGCGAGCGTGGTCGCGCCGATCGCCGGCATCGTGTCCAAGCGCCATGTGCAGGCCGGCGAAAAGGTCAACATCGATGCAGCGCTGGTCTCGATCGTCGATCTGCGCCGGCTCGAACTCCAGGCCATGGTGCCGGCCGATGATGTCCCGCGCATTCGCGTGGGCGCCAAGGCGCAATTGCATGTCGACGGGTTTCGCGACCGCGCGTTCATCGGCAAGGTCGAACGGATCGCGCCCGCGACCGAACCAGGCACCCGCGCGGTGCTGGTCCTGATCTCGGTCGCCAATCCCGACGAGGCGCTCAAGGCCGGCATGTTCGCCAACGGCGCGATCGCCATCGATCAATCCGAAGCCGTGCCCGCGCTGCCGACGGATGCGGTGCGCATTGCTGGCGGCGATACCCATGTCTGGGTCATCGCGGATGGAAAACTCGCCAAGCGCACGGTGAAACTCGGGCGCCGCGACGACGCCGCGCAACGCGTCGAGATCGTGGCCGGCCTGAACGCCGCCGATACCGTGCTCGCTGCGCGCTTCGACAATCTGCACGAAGGCGCACCGGCGGTGGTGACTGGTGCCGGAGCATCCGCCCCCGCCAAGCCGGCCGCTGCCGCGCATTCGTCCTGAAGGCGCGCCGATCATGTGGATCACGCGAATCTCCATCAACAATCCGGTGTTCGCGACCATGGTCATGGTCGCCCTCACCGTGCTCGGTCTGTTCTCCTATCAGCGCCTGTCGGTCGAACGGCTGCCCAATGTCACGCCGCCGGTGATCTTCGTCTCGGTCGAATACCCGGGCGCCTCGCCTGAAACAGTCGAAAACGACGTCACCAAGCCGATCGAAGAAGCGGTCAACACGATTTCGGGCATCAAGATGGTCCGCTCGAATTCGCGTGAATCGCGCAGCGAAACCTCGATCGAGTTCGAACTCAACACCGACATCGGCCGCGCGGTGCAAGACGTGCGCGACCGTGTCGGCGGCATCCGCGCGAGTTTTCCGCGCGATGTGCTCGAACCGACCATCGAACGCTTCGAAGGCGACAACGCCCAGCCGGTCATCAATTACGCGCTGATCTCGAAGGGCATGCCGATCCGCGAGGTCACGACCCTGGCCGAGCAGGTGGTGGTCAAGCAATTCCAGCGCGCGCCGGGCGTGGGCCGGGTCGACATCTGGGGCGGTTCGTCGCGCCAGATGCGCATCGAGCTGCGCGCGCGCGACCTGACTGCCTGGGGCTTGTCTGTCGATCAGGTGATGCAAGCGGTACGCAACGCCAACCAGGACGTGGCGGTCGGCCTGGTGGCCGGTGCGAGCACCGAATCGGTGGTGCGCGTCGAAGGCCGCATCCGCGACGCCCAGGGCTTCATGAACATCCCGATCGCGCAGCGCCCAGGCAGCGACGGAACGCCGATCACGATCCGCCTCGCGCAAGTGGCCAATGTGTTCGACGACGAAGCCGAACGCATGTCGATCTCGCGCATCAACGGCGAGCGCAGCGTCAGCCTCGATGTCTACAAGACCCAGGACGCGAACGTCGTCGAGACCGGCGATGCGATCAAACACGCGGCCGAGAACATGCGCGTGCTGCTGCCGCCAGGCGTCGAACTCAAGGAGATCTGGGCCGATTCGGACTGGGTCAAGAGCTCGCTCGCCGGCGTGAAAAGCACCATCCTCGAAGGTGCGGCGCTGACGGTGCTCATCGTCTTCATCTTCCTCAAAAGCTGGCGCAGCACCATCATCACCGGCCTCACGCTGCCGATCTCGGTCATCGCGAGCTTCATCGCCATCCATGCGATGGGCTTCACGCTCAACTTCATGACCATGATGGCGCTGTCGCTGTGCATCGGCCTCTTGATCGACGATGCGATCGTGGTGCGCGAGAACATCGTGCGCCATCTGCGTTCGGGCAAAGACCACCGCAGCGCGGCGCGCGACGGCACCGAGGAGATCGGCCTGGCCGTCATGGCCACCACCTTCACGATCTGCGCGGTGTTCGTGCCGATCGCGTTCATGGAAGGCACGATAGGCAAGTTCTTCTTCGCCTTCGGCGTGACGGTGGTCGTCGCGGTGCTGGTCTCATTGTTCGTGAGCTTTACGCTCGACCCGATGCTGTCGTCGGTCTGGCCCGATCCGCCGCGCACCAAGAAGCGCTTCATCGACCATGTCTTCGATCCGATCGAACATTTCATCGACCGCGTGCATGTCTGGTACGGCCGGCTGCTCGATGCGGCTTTGCGTCGGCGCAAGACGGTGCTCGGCGTCGCCACCGCGCTGTTCTTCGGCAGCATGTTCCTCATCGGCAAGGTGGGCACCGAATTCATCCCCGAGACCGATGACGGCTGGCTGTCGATCAGCATGACCATGGCGGTCGGCTCCAGCCTCGATCGCACCAATGACAAGGTCAAGCAGGTCGAGGCGGTGCTCAAGCAATACCCCGAAATCGCGTTTGCCAGCACCAATGTCGGCAACGACGGCCGCAATTCGGCGCGCATCAACATCCGTCTGGTGCCGCTGGCCGAGCGCACCCGCAGCAAGAAGGACATCGAGAACGACATCCGCGGCAAGCTCGCGCGCATCGCCGGCATCGAATTGTCTTTCGGCTGGGACTCGCCGATCCGCTTGACGGTGCTCGGCCCCGACCCCGAGCGCCTGGACAGCATCATTGCCGATCTGACTGCGCAGATGCGCAAGATCCCCGGCATCACCGATCTGCAGACCAGCCTCAAGGAAGGCACGCCGGCGCTCGCGATCAAGCTCAAGGAAGGCACGGCGGCCGACCTCGGCGTGACGGCAGACAGCGTGGGCCGCGCGCTGCGCCCGCTGGTCGAAGGTGAAGACATCGGCTCCTGGCTCGGGCCCGATGCGCAGACCTATCGCGTGATCGTGCGCATGCCCAAGCGCGACCGCAGCGACATCTCCGACATCGACGCCCTGCTGATTCCGACCACGCGTACGCTGGCCGATGGAACGCCATTGATGGTGCCCTTGCGGCAGGTGGCCGATGTTTCGATCAAGCCCAGTCCGCAAGTCATCAAACGCCAGGATCTGCAACGCCGCGTGACCATCACGGCGAACGCGCAAGGCCGCCCGGCTGGCGACGTCGGTCTCGAGGTGAAGAAGCTGGCCGAGAACTTCAAACTGCCGACCGGCTATCGGTTCGACATCGGCGGCGCGACCAAAGACCAGGAAGAATCGGGCATGGCCGCAATGGGTGCTTTAGGCCTCGCGGTGATCTTCATCTACATCATTCTCGCGAGCCAGTTCTCGAGCTTCGTGCAGCCGTTCGCGATCATGGCCTCGCTGCCGCTGTCCTTGATCGGCGTGGTGCTTGCGCTGCTCATCACGCGCACCACCTTCAACATTTTCTCGATCATCGGCGTGATCATGCTGATGGGCCTCGTGACCAAGAACGCGATCCTGCTGGTCGACTTTGCGAATCAGGGCCGCAAGGCCGGCAAATCGATCCATGACGCCTTGCTCGATGCCGGTCAGGTGCGGTTGCGGCCCATTCTGATGACCACCTTCGCGATGGTGTTCGGCATGCTGCCGCTCGCGCTCGCAATGAGCGAAGGCACCGAGTTCCAGGCCGGCATGGGCCGCGCCATCATCGGCGGGGTCATCACCTCAACCTTGCTGACCCTGGTCGTGGTGCCGGTGTTGTATGCGATCTTCGAAGGCATCAAGGAACGCCGGCGCGCACGCAAGGCCGCGCGCCAAGGCGGCGGTGCCGCCCTGGCCTCGACACCCGCAGCCCCGGTGACGCACGAATGAACCCGGCGCGCACGACGCGGCGTTAAACCACCAGCCGGCCGACCCGCTCGGCCGGCTCGATCATCACCGTGCTGCCGGCGCCGAAGGCGAGGTAGTCGGACTCGATCCCGTCGCTGAAGATCACCCCGCCCTCGGGCATCGCCGAGGTCAGCGCCAAGGGCGCATCGGCACCGAACTCGCCATAGACCGTGCGCGCCGACGAAGTCCGGCTCGGAAACGGTTCGCGCACCGCGAAGCGCAAACGCGGTGCATCCCAGGGCATGGGCGCGTAATGTGCCTCTCCTTCCAGATGCTGAGTGCGCAAGGCGATGCCGACCGCGCCGGTCACCACGCTTTTCATCCAGCCCGTCGAGCCCAAGCCCGTCGAGACGATGACCCCGCTCGATGATTGCGCCTCCGTCTCGCCATGCCAGGCCAGCGCATACCGCGCCGAGACATGGGTGCGCGCGCCGATGAACAAATCGTTGACCGCATAGAGGCGTTGGCCATCGGGCAGGCTGGCTTGCGCCATCGTCACGCGCTTGGCATCGCGCGCGTCGCGCAACACCGCTGGCAACAAGGCGGCGAATTGCGCGGCCTCGAACGGCAACAGCACGCCGTCGTACCGCGCCGGGTCCGGGTTGAGCCCGACCAAGGGCTGGGCGTCGAGGTACTTCATGGTGTTGGCGACCAGCCCGTCCTGTCCGAGCGCGACCACGACATCGTCGGGCCCGAACAGGAAGTTGGGCAGATACGCGCGCTCGACGACCTGGAACCGCCCGTGCGCTTGCAACGCGGCCAACACCTGCGCCCGCGCATCGAGATACGCGCCGTGTTCGCGCTCGTAATCGTCGAAGCGCGCGCCCAGGTGCTCGACATAGAACCGCGCCTGGTCGATGGTGTGAAAGCGCGCGATCAATTCTTCGAGCCGCGTGCGGCGGGTGACGAGCACGACCTTGCGATCGTGCGCGCGTTCAGTTGCGGCGCTCATTGCGGGCTCCCTTGGCGGTGCCGGCCGCATTGCTCATCAAGGTTTCGAGCAAGTCCGGCGAGACATTGAGCTGGCCGATCTTTTCGGCACGCTCGGCGATGCCGCCGAAGGCCTGGGCGATCAATTGCCCGGGCTGCATGCCGGCCGCGGCCAATGCTTGCACCACGCGCGGATCGGTCTTTTCGAGCGCCGTCATGACCGCGGCAAGCTTGTGCGCTTCGGCCTCGGCCAGGGTGCGGGTGTTGGCCGCATTGAGCTCGACGAAGGCTTGGCGCCGCTCCTCGATGCCGATCTCGGCTTCCATGTCGGTGCGGCGCAATTCGGCTTGCTTGCGGCGCACGCTCGCCTCGGCGTCCATCTGGGTTTCGCGGATCTGGCGCTTCTTTTGCTCGACCGCGACCTCGGTATCGAGCTCGCTTTCGCGGATCGACCGTTCGTTTTCCACCGCCGCATTACGGCGCGCGAAGATCGCGTCGTCGGCCGCCTTGAGAATCTGTTCGCGCGCTTCGGCTTCGAGCGCCCGCGCGGTCTCGGCGGTCGGGCGGATCGCGGTGATTGCAAGCCCCAGGATTTCGAGGCCGAGTGCGCCGATCTCCTTGTGCGCGACCAGCGCGGCGTTGATTTCCCGCGCGATCGCATTCGACGAAGCCAGCGCGCCTTTCAAAGGCCGGCGCAACACCGCGTCCTGGGCCAGCACCTCGACCGGTGCGAGCACGCGCTGAGTCATCGTGTTCGGGTCTTCGGCTTCGTAGCCCTGGCCGTCGGCGCGCAGGCTGAAATCGAGCATTTGCGCGGTCTTGCGCGGCTCGCTGATGCGCCAGGTCACCTGGCCTTGCAAAGTCACGGTCTGGAAGTCCGCCGTGGTGAAGGTGTAGATGAAATCGTCGATGCGGCTCGCCACCGGCAAGGAGACGATCGAACTCGTCGGCGCGTAATACAGGAAGGACAGCCCGGCGCCTTCACGGGCGATGTGGCCGCCGCGCACCTGCATGACATAGGTGGTCGGATTCGACTTGAGATAACGGATGCCGAACATGGTGTGCTCCTTTCGCATGAGCTGGACTGGAATCTGCGTTAGTTGCCTTGAACAACTAAGTAAGTTGCATACTACAACTAACGCGCATAGAGTCAAGCCCGCGCTGTGGCCAGTCGCGCAACACCGGCGCCGGCCACCTCGTCCAATCCGCTTTCGGAGTCTTGATGCCCGCACATCCCACGCCCGCGCAGCGCCCGCTGGTTTCGGTCGATCTGGCGATCTTCACCGTGCTCGACGATTGCCTGCAGGTGCTGCTGGTGCGCCGCCCCGATGACGCGGGCGAACCGTTTCCCGGCCTGTGGGCGCTGCCCGGCGGCTTCGTCAATGTGCAGCGCGACGCCACCCTCGAAGACTGCGCATTGCGCAAGTTGCGCGAAAAAACCGGCGTCGCCTCGCCCTATCTCGAACAACTCGGCAGTTGGGGCAGCGCGGCGCGCGACCCGCGCGGCTGGTCGGCCACCCATGTGTATTTCGCCTTGATCCCGGCCGATCAGATCGTGCTGCAAGCGGGCGGCAATGCGCGCGATGTGCGCTTCATGCCGGTGGGCGCGCGCGGCGTCGACACCAAACTCGCCTTCGACCATGCAGACTTGCTCGCCGCAGCGCTCGAACGCCTGCGCGCCAAGGTCGAATACACCTCGCTGCCCGCGTATTTGCTGCCCGAAGAATTCACGCTCGGCGATCTGCAACACGTGTATGAAGTGGTGCTCGCGCGCGCGCTCGACAAATCCGCGTTTCGCACCCGCATGCTCGCAGCGGATTTCATCGTCCCCACCGATGCGATGCGGGTCGGGCCGAACCGGCCTGCGCAGTTGTACCGATTGGCAAACCGCGGTGCGCTGGCCTACTTTCCTCGCACCTTCAGCCCGCGCGGCTGAGCCTGTTCAACCTGCGCCTCACGCCTTGCCCGACCTGCCATGCCCGATCTTTACCTCGAAGACTATTTTGTCGGCCAGATCTTCCGGCACGGCAGCGTCACCGTCGATGCCGAAGCGATCAAAGCCTTCGCGCGCGAATTCGATCCGCAACCCTTCCATACCGATGAAGACGCCGCACGCGCCACCTTCTTCCAAGGCTTGGCGGCGAGTGGCTGGCATACCGCGGCGCTGACGATGCGTTTGTTCGTCGAAAGCGGGCTCAAACCCGTTGGCGGCCTCGTCGGTGCGGGCGTCGAAGACTTGCGCTGGCCGCGCGCGGTACGCCCGGGCGATGTGCTGCGCGTCGAAGTCGAGGTGCTCGATGTGCGGGTGTCGAATTCGCGCCCGACCCACGGCGTGGTCAAAGCCCGCGCCACCACCTTCAATCAGAACGACGAGCCGGTCCAGATCGAGACCACGAGCCTGTTCGTGCCGCGCCGGCCGGCTTGAACGCGCGGCCTCAGCGCCACCACGCGAAGCCGTGCGCGGCCAGCAGCGCCGCGACGACCAGCGCGAGCCCCCAGACCGCAAAGCGCAGGCGCCGCACGCCCTGACGCAAGGCTTCGCCCGCCCGAACCAAGGCGTCATGCTGCTCGGCCAAGGCGCGCAACACCTCGTCCGATTGGCGCTGCTGCTCTTTCAGGAGCGCGATTTCGCGCACCAGTGCCTCGGTCTGTTCGCGCCCAGGCGGGCCGGCCGCCGCGTTGGCCGGCGGCGGCCCTGAGCCCTCGACCGCGTCGCCACGCCCCAACACGCGCCTTGCGCGCCGTGCCAATTCCGGCGCGGCTTTCACCAGATCCGTCCAGGGAATCGCACCGATCACGGTCGACCAGGGAAACGCCATCACCAAGCTCCTTTACCTATGCCAAGTTCCGCCGGGACTTCGGATTTCACGTAGACAGGCCGCTCCCAGGCGGGAGTTCCCTCACTCGAGGCAATGAATTGCCGGGACTATTCGCCTTTACTCATGCCACATCACCCCGACGTCGTCCCCAATACTGGCGCCCTGGGGAACCGTACCCACAAGCGGCACCCGTGAATACACCCTGGAGTCGGGCCATGAATCCATCGAAAGCGTCCTTCAAACACCGCATCATCCTGCTAGTACTGCTGGCCTTGGGTGCCATCACCTTGCTCGCGATCGGCGCGGGCATACAAATCGCCGACAAGGTCGTCGAAGGCCGCAAGGCGGAACTCGTCGCCGCCGTCGATTCGGCACACAGCATCGTGACGGGCTTCGCAGCCAAGGCCAAGTCCGGACAGATGACCGTCGCCCAGGCGCAGACCGCCGCGATTGAAACCCTGCGCATGTCGCGCTATGGGCATAACGACTATTTCCATGTCTGGACGATGGACGGCAAGGCCGTCATGCATCCGTTCAAGCCGGAATGGGAAGGTCAGGACATGCGCGGCAAAGTCATCGACGGCCGCGGTCAGGACCTGCTCACCGCACTGACCAAAGGCGTGCAGTCCAGCAAGGATGGCGCCGCCTTCGTCGACACCCAGTTTCCACGCCCCGGCGAATCGACCGCGATCGATAAGCAGCAATACGTGCGGCTGGTGCCGGAATGGAACTGGATGATCGGCTCCGGCGTCTATCTCGACGATGTTCATGCGCTCGTGCGCCAAACCATCGTGCAAGGCGTGGTCATCGTCCTGGTGGTGCTGATCGCGCTCGGTGCGGTCGGTACCTGGATCGTGCGCACAGTGCTGCAACAGCTCGGCGGCGAGCCCGCGCTTGCCGCTGAAATCGTCTCCGATGTCGCGGTCGGCAAGCTCCATATCGACATTCCGCCAGCGCCCAAGGGCAGCCTGATGGCCGATCTGGCCGAGATGGTCCAGTCCTTGCGCACCACGGTGGCCGAAGTGCGCCAATCGACCGATACGGTCAACCATGCGGCCTCGGAAATCGCGGCCGGCAACCTCGACTTGAGCAACCGCACCGAGCAGGCCGCGTCGAACCTGATCCGCACCGCGAGCGCGATGGAAGAACTCACTGCAACCGTGAAACAGACCGCCGACGCGGCGCACACCGCGAACCAGCTCGCAGTCTCGGCCACTTCGGTGGCAGAACGCGGTGGGAGCATGGTGTCGGAAGTCGTGCGCACGATGGAGGCAATCAACGCGTCGAGCGCCAAGATGTCCGACATCATCGGCGTGATCGACAGCATCGCCTTCCAGACCAACATCCTGGCGCTCAACGCCGCGGTGGAAGCCGCACGTGCGGGTGAGCAAGGCCGCGGCTTCGCGGTGGTCGCCAGCGAAGTGCGCACCCTCGCACAGCGCAGTTCGGCCGCCGCCAAGGAAATCCGCAGCCTGATCAGCGCCAGCATCGACAATGTGTCGTCGGGCACAGCGCTGGTTTCGAACGCCGGTACCACCATGACCGAGATCGTGGCCTCGGTGCGCCGGGTGACCGACATCGTGCAAGAAATCAGCGTCGCGGCTTCTGAACAAAGCCAGGGTTTGCAAAGCGTGCATACGACGGTGATCGAACTCGACCGCATGACCCAGCAGAACGCGGCCTTGGTCGAGGAATCCGCGGCCGCCGCGGCCAGTCTGCGCGATCAATCCGAACGCTTGTCGAGCGCGGTCGCCGTGTTCCGGGTCACGCACTAGCCGACGACGCACAAGCGCGCAAGGCAACGCCAAGGGGGCGAGATCCCCATCCCGTTTTTCAGCAATGAACTGGCGGGTGATCGCCCCTTTGCTTCAAACGCATTGCGACACGGCGTGCGCACATACTCGGCGTCCTTATGTGCGTCGCACATCGCCGCGCACGCCGAAAAAATCGCGTCAGCCACCGGGGTCTTGACCATGAACAGCGCAACCGCCTCCTTCAAGCGCCGCATCATCTTGCTGCTTGCGCTCGCACTTGCGGCCATGACCATCCTCGCAGTGGGCGGAGGCTACAAGATCACGCATCAATTGCTCGAAGGACGGCGCGCCGAACTGGTCGCCGCCGTCGATTCGGCTCACAGCCTGGTTGCCGCCTATGCCGCCAAGGCCAAATCGGGCGCCATGACCGAAGCGCAGGCCAAATCGGCAGCGATCGACGCTTTGCGCAACTCCCGTTATGGCAGCAACGACTACTTCTATATCTGGACGGTGGACTCGGTCAACGTCCTGCTCCCGACCAAGCCGGAATGGGAAGGCAAGGACATGCATGGCAAGGTGCTCGACGGCCGCGGCAACGACATCATCGCGGCGATGAGCGCGGCCGTGCGCGCCAGCAGTCATGGGGCGGCCTTCGTCGACACCCAGTTTCCCCACCCGGGCGAAACCGTGCCGGTCGACAAACTGCAGTACGTCAAGCTCGTGCCCGAATGGAATTGGATGGTGGGCTCGGGGCTGTATCAGGATGGCGTGCAAGCGCAGATGCGCAGCCTGATCCTGGAACTCGTCGCGCTCGTGCTGGCGCTCCTGGTCGCGATCGGTGGCGTCGGCATGTGGATCGTCAAGAGCGTCCTGCGCCAATTGGGCGGCGAACCAACGGTGGCCGCCGCGATCGTTTCGGATGTGGCCCAGGGCAACTTGACCACCGTCATTCCCGCCGCGCCCACCGGCAGCCTGATGGCCGATCTGGCGCAGATGGTGGCCGCATTGCGCAGTACCGTGCAACAGGTCCATGAGACCACCGGCACCGTCAATCACGCAGCGTCCGAGATCGCCGCCGGCAATCTCGATCTGAGCAATCGGACCGAAAAAGCCGCATCGAGCCTGGTACGCACCGCCAGTGCCATGGAGCAACTCACCGCCGCCGTCAAACAGACCGCCGATGCCGCACGCACCGCGAATCAACTGGCCGTCTCGGCAACCTCGGTCGCGCAGCGCGGCGGCGATGTGGTGTCCGAGGTGGTACGGACGATGGAATCGATCAATGCATCGAGCGCCAAGATGGCCGACATCATCGGCGTGATCGACGGCATCGCTTTCCAGACCAACATCCTCGCGCTCAATGCCGCGGTCGAAGCGGCACGCGCAGGCGAGCAAGGCCGTGGCTTCGCGGTCGTGGCCAGCGAGGTGCGCACCCTCGCGCAACGCAGCTCGGCAGCGTCGAAGGAAATCCGCAGCCTGATCGGCGCCAGCATCGACAAAGTGGCCTCGGGTACGCAACTGGTTTCGACCGCTGGCACGACCATGGGCGAGATCGTGGACTCGGTGCGCCGCGTGACCGACATCGTGGAAGAGATCAGCGTGGCCGCGTCCGAACAAAGCCAAGGTCTGCAAAGCATGAACTCGGCGGTGACGGAAATCGACAACCTCACGCAGCAAAACGCCGCCTTGGTCGAACAATCGGCTGCCGCGGCCGCCAGCTTGCGCGATCAGGCCGAACGTCTGACGACAGCGGTCTCGGTCTTTCGCGTGAACTCCTGAAAACGCGGGCGGTCGCCAACGCGCCCGCCACGCCGTTTTCAGTCTTCGTCCTTGAGCTTGTAATGCGCGGTGAGTTGCGCCTGCACCGTGGGCGGCACCGCTTCGTAATGGCTGAACGCCAAGGCATACCGCCCCTGGCCACCGGTCATCGCATGCAAGCGCAACTGATAGGACGCGAGTTCCGACAAAGGCGCCTGCCCGAGCACCGCGGCCGCACCGGCCATGCCGGCCCGGGTGCCGCTGACCACGCCACGCCGCGATGACAAATCGCCGGTGATGTCGCCGATGTGCGCTTCGGGCGCGGAAATCTCGATGTCGACGATGGGTTCGAGCACGATCGGCCGCGCCTTCGCCACGGCATCGATGAAGGCCTTGCGCCCGGCCGTGATGAACGCGACTTCCTTGCTGTCGACGCTATGGTGCTTGCCGTCGTAGACCACGACGCGCACATCGGTCACCAGATGGCCGGAGATCACCCCGGCCTCGCAAGCCTGGCGCACGCCTTTTTCCACCGCCGGGATGAACTGGTTGGGGATCACCCCGCCTTTGACCTGATCGACGAATTCGAAGCCCGTCCCGCGCGGCAGCGGCTCGATGCGCAAATACACTTCACCGAACTGACCAGCGCCGCCGGTCTGCTTCTTGTGCCGATGATGGCCTTCGGCCGGTGCGGTCACGGTCTCGCGGTACGCGATGCGCGGCGGCCGCGTATTGACCTCGCATTTGTAGACCTCGGTGATGCGTTCGAGCAAGGTGCGCAAATGCAATTCGCCAAGACCATAGACGACGGTCTCGTTGGTGCTCGCCGCGTGTTCGAGCCGCAGACACGGATCTTCATCGACGAGCTTTTGCAGGATGTCCCAGACCCGTTGCTCGTCGCCGCGCCGCTTGGGCTCGATCGCGAGGCCATGCACAGGCACCGGAAATTCGAGCGGCTTCAGATGCAGATGATCGTCTTCGGACGCGTCGTGCAACACGGCGTCGAAATGCAATTCATCGACCTTCGCCACCGCGCACAAATCGCCCGGCACCGCGCGCGCCACCTCAATGCGGTCCTTGCCTTGCAGCATGAACAAATGCCCGACCTTGAACGGCTTGCGCGCATCGCCGATGTACAACTGCCCGTCGCGCACCACCGTGCCTTGGTGCACCCGAAACACGCCTTGCTTGCCGACGAACGGGTCCTGCGAAATCTTGAACACATGCGCGATCACATGCTTGGCCGGATCGGGCTCGGCGACGATGGGTGTGGCCGCTTCGCCCTCGCCGCGCAGGAATTGCGGCGGGTTGCCTTCGCTCGGATTGGGCAGCAGGCGCACGATCACATCGAGCAATTCGCGCACGCCCGCGCCGTTGCGCGCCGAGACGAAACACACCGGCACCAGATGCCCTTCGCGCAAGGCTTGTTCGAGCGGCGCATGCAACTCAGCCGGATCGACATCGCCGTCGTTCAGGTAACGCTCGACGAATGCCGGATCGACTTCGACCACTTGCTCGACGAGCGCGCGATGCGCCTCGGCGACCGACGAAAAATCGGCTTCTCCGGCCGGATTGAAATAACAATCGACGACCGCGCGGCCGCCTTGCGCGGGCAGATTGAGCGGCAGGCATTCGCGACCGAAGGTGCTGCGGATCGCTTCGAGCACGCCGGGCAGATCGGCTTCGGGCGCGTCGATCTTGTTGACGATCACGAGCCGGCACAACCCACGCTTGGCCGCCCATTCCATCATGCGCACGCTCGCGCTTTCGACGCCGGTCGTGGCCGACACCACGATCGCCGCAGTCTCGACCGCTTCGAGCGCCGTCATCGCCTGGCCGAGAAAGTCGGGGTAGCCCGGGGTGTCGATGCAATGCACGCGCGTATCGGCATGCTGGAAATGCACGAGCGCCGAATTGAGCGAATGGCCGACCTTGCGTTCGAGCGGATCGAAATCGCTGACCATGCTGCCGCGTTCGAGCGAACCCGGGGCGCCGATGGCGCCTGCGGCCACGAGCAAGGCTTCGGTCAGGGTGGTCTTGCCGGCTGCCGCCTGGCCCACGAGGGCCAAGGTGCGTATGGCTGCGGGAGACGATGCGATGCTGGACATAAGCGCTCCTCTTGCTCTTGGGCGCTTTCAGCCTACGGGAACGCCAGGCGCCGGGCAAGGCTAGACTAGCGGGTGCCGCCACAGGTCTTGCCGAGGTTTTTGATCTGTGTGCGCCTTCCTCGGATGCCGATCGCGTCCAGCGGGAAGGTTTGCCCGTTGCACCGCCACCTGCTTGCCACCCAAGAGGACCTCACGATGCAAGGACTCCCGTTGATTCGTGCGCTGCGCCGCACGCTGCAATGCATCACCGCGCTCGCCGCCATCGGCGCCTCGACCGGCGCTCTGGCCGACGAAGGCATGTGGACCTTCGACCATGCGCCCGTGGATCAAATCCAGTCGCGCTACGGCGTCGCCCTGACGCCGGCCATGCTCGAACACCTGCAGCAATCGGCCGTGAAATTCGGCGCCTCGGGGTCCTTCGTTTCAGAACGCGGGCTGATGCTCACGAATCATCATGTGGCCCTCGATTGCATCGAACAATTGTCGACGCCCACGCGCGATCTGGTGCGCACCGGGTTCGTCGCCAAGCGCGAGACCGACGAGCTCAAATGCCCGGGCGCCACCGCGCGCGTGCTGGTCGCGACCGAAGACGTGAGCGCCACCATCAGCGCGGCCACCGCCACCGCAGCCAACGATGGCGAACGCAATGCCGCGCGCAAAGCCGCGATCGCGCGCCTCGAATCCGAATGCAACACCCAGGCCTCGCACCGTTGCGAGGTGGTGAGCCTGTACGGCGGCGCGGTCCATCGTCTGTACCGCTACCAGGAATGGAGCGATGTGCGGCTGGTGTTTGCGCCCGAAGCGCAGGCGGCCAATTACGGCGGCGACCCCGATAACTTCGTCTATCCGCGCTATGCGCTCGATTTCGCCTTGCTGCGCGTCTATGCCGACGGCAAACCGGTCCATCCGGCCCACCGTCTGACCATGGCGCGCAAGGCAGTCAGCGAAGGCGATCCGATCTTCGTCATCGGCCACCCCGGGCACACCGAGCGCTTGTGGACCATGGCGCAATTCGATCTCGAACGCGAAGTGCTCAAGCCGATCAAGCTCGCCAGCGCCCGTTCGCAACAAGCGATGATGCATGCCTACTCGGCGCGTTCTCCCGAGGCTGCGCGCCAGGCCTACGACACCTTGTTCGGCACCGAGAACTGGCTCAAGAGCATGCAAGGGCAGGAAGCCGCGATGAACGACGCGGCCCTGGTGGCGGCCCGGCGTGCCGACGAAGAACGCCTGCGTGCGCTCTGCCGCGCCCGCGGTTGCGATGAAAGCCCGTGGAAGACCATCGAGACCGCGACGGCACACAACGCGGCGCGGGCGCGCGAACTCTGGGCGGTGTCCTACGGTTATCGCACCTTGTTCGATGCGGCCGGCAAACTCGTCGAGATCACGCAGGAACGGCGCCTGCCCGAGGCCGAACGGCTGGCTGCCTATCGCGAGGCCGCCTTGCCGGCACTCGAAATGCGCCTGCGCAGCGATACGCCGTATTACAAGGACTTCGAGATCGCGCGTCTGGCCGAGTGGCTGACACAAGCGCAGACCTTGCTCGGCCCCGACCATCCTTTCGTGCGCGCCACCCTGGCCGGCGCAACGCCCGCCGAAGCCGCGCAACGCCTGATCCGCGGCACGAGACTCGACGATGCGCATGTGCGTGCGGCCTTGCTCGATGGCGGTGCCGCAGCGGTGGCTGCTTCCGACGATCCTTTGCTGCGCGTGGCCGCCGCGGTCTATCCGCTGCGCCGCGCACTCGCGCGCGAACAGGAAGAACAGATCGACACGCCGATCGAACGCGCCGCCGACCAGATCGCGCGTACCCGTTTCGAATTGCTCGGCACCTCGGTGGCGCCGGATGCCACCGGCACCTTGCGCTTGTCCTACGGCAAGGTGGCCGGCTACACCGCGCACGGCATCGCCACGCCCTACAAGACCACGCTGGGCGGTTGGTTCGCGCGCGCCGACGGCTTCGACAACCGGCCGCCGTTCGATCTGCCGCCGCGCGTCGCGCAAGCGCGCAAACGCATCGACGACCGGGTGCCGCTCGTGTTTGCGACCACGGCCGACATCATCGGCGGCAATTCGGGTTCGCCGGTCGTCGATCGCAACGGCGAATGGGTCGGCGTGATCTTCGACAGCAACCTCGAAGGCCTGGGCGCGAGCTATGCGTATTCCGAAACCGTGGCCCGCGCAATCGCGGTCGATGTGCGCGCCATCCTGCACGCGCTCGACCAGATCTACGACGCGCCGAACCTGGCCGCGGAATTGCGCAAACGCTGATGCCTAGTGCGCTTCGATGGGCACATCGACCCGGCGCGTGACGCCGTTGCCGCCGGGAAAATCGCTGAACAATGCCTCGACCAGGTAGGGCATGATGGGATTGAGCTGGTCGGTGCTGCCTTCGCTGACGGCGGTGCCTTCATAGACCTTGGCGCCGGTCGCGGCGACCCGGATGTCGAGGCGCAATTCGCGCCGCCAGAGCCGGTGCGTGGTTTCGCGCGTGATCGGCTGGCTGGCCCAGGGCCAGAACGGGTCGTAACCCCAGCCGTACAACAAACGGCCGCTCGGCGTGCGACCGATCGGGCCGTACCAGCCCATGCGCGGCTCGTCGTACCAATCGGTCTCGCGCACCAGCACATCGCGCGACGACAAGCCGTAATTCAATTGCACCGCGAGATGCGCATCGGCGGCTTCGGTGAACCCGAGGCCGAGCAGCCGATCGCGCACCAAATCCTCGTACACCTTGTATTCGAGGCTTGCAGCCTGCTCCGGCGTGGGCGTGAATTTCAGGGTCCGGGCGCCGGTTTCGGCCACGCTCCAGTCGTTGAAGGTGGTGACGTCGCTGCGGATCACGCGCGTCGAAGCGCACGCGCTCAGGCTCAAAACCATCAGGAGCAAAAGGATGCTGCGCATGGCCTTCTCCGAGAAACGAATACAATCGCAGCCATTCTAGCGACCATGCCTGCGGCAAGGCGCCGCAGCGCAGGGTTTTCGTCCACACAAGGCCGTCCATGCGCCAAGAAAAACCCCTGCCCATCCGCCGTCACGACTACCTCCCGCCGGCGTGGTGGGTCGACCGCGTCGATCTCGATTTCGACCTGCGTCCCGACGCCACCACCGTCACCAGCCTGCTGCAAATCCGGCGCAACCCCGCGTCCACCTTGCCGCACGAGATCGTGCTCGATGGTGAAGACCTCGAATTGCTGGCATTGGAGTTCGACGGCACGCCGGTGCGGGAGTTCACCCATGCCGATCAGCGCCTGCGCTTCACGGTGCCGGCCGAGGCCGGAACGCTGCGCATCGTTTCGCGTTGCGCGCCGAACCAGAACACCGCCTTGTCGGGGCTGTACACCTCGAACGGCAATTTCTTCACGCAATGCGAAGCCGAAGGCTTTCGGCGCATCACCTTCTTCCCCGACCGCCCCGATGTGATGGCGCGCTACCGGGTGCGCCTCGCGGCCGATCGCGCGGCCTATCCGGTGCTGCTCGCGAACGGCAATCTGATCGAACACGGCGCGCTCGACGACACCCGCCATTACGCGGTCTGGGACGATCCTTTCCCCAAGCCCAGCTATCTGTTTGCGCTGGTGGCCGGCAAACTCGTCTGCGAAGAAGCGCGCCTGCGCACCGGTTCGGGCCGCGAAGTCCTGCTCCAGGTCTGGGTCGAAGACGGCAATCTCGACAAGACCCATCATGCGATGGAATCGCTCAAGGCCTCGATCCGCTGGGACGAAGAACGCTACGGCCTCGAACTCGATCTCGACCGTTTCATGATCGTCGCGGTCAGCGATTTCAACATGGGGGCGATGGAAAACAAGGGCCTCAACATCTTCAACACGAAGTATGTGCTGGCCAATCCGGAGGTCGCGACCGACCTCGATTTCGCCGGCATCGAATCGGTGGTCGGCCACGAGTATTTCCACAACTGGACCGGCAACCGGGTGACGTGCCGCGACTGGTTCCAGTTGTCGCTCAAGGAAGGCCTGACCGTCTTCCGCGACCAGGAATTCTCGATGGACATGATGTCGGGCGGCGATCCGGCGAGCGCAGCCCGCGCGCGACGGCTTCGCAGGCACGCCAGTCCTGGCGGTTGGTGCGATCCCAGAAATCCGCGGCATAGGCAGGATCGAAGTCCGGGCGCGCCTTCGCCCGCGACGTTGCCGGCGCTGATGATGCGCGGGATCGGCAGCTTCGGCACGAGGCCGATGCGGATCGCGCTGGCGGCCGAGAGGTACGACCCGAACGAGCCCGCGAGCAGCACCTGCGCGATGTCGCCCTCGTCGATGCCGAGCTCCTCGACGAAGGCAACCATCGGGAACTCGTTCTCGAGGAAGCGAAGGAACAGATCGTCCTCCGCGCTCGGGAGCGCGGCTTCGTCACCTCCGATGACCTCCTCGAGGGCCTCGCCGTCGAGGACTTCACCCCCGAGCAGATCGAGGAGTTCCTCACCCACATCGAGGAGCACCTCCGCCACGAGGGCATCGAGGTCATCGAGGTCTCGGGGGAGGAGATCGCGGGCGCCACGCCCGTGCGACCCGAGGTCGATCCGCTCAAGGCGCCGACGAACGACCCCGTCCGCATGTACCTCAAGGAGATCGGGCGCGTCCCGCTCCTGACCGCGGCGCAGGAGATCGACCTCGCGCGCCGCATCGAGGCCGGCGAGACCGTCTCACTGCTGACCGAGTCCCCGACCGCCGACTCGAAGCCCTTCCGGAAGATCGTGGAGATGGCGGTCGGCGTGCGGACGCACCAGCTCACCGCGTTCGGCCGGTTCGAGGGGATCGGTCGTGAGGCGGTCACGAAGTCGTGGAAGCCGAAGTCCAAGTCCGAGCACGAGGGGTTCCTCCGGCGCGTCGAGCGCGACGGCCAGCTCGCGAAGAAGAAGCTCATCGAGGCGAACCTCCGCCTCGTCGTGTCGATCGCGAAGCGCTACGTCGGTCGCGGGATGCTCTTCCTCGACCTGATCCAGGAAGGGAACCTCGGTCTGATCCGCGCGGTCGAGAAGTTCGACTACCGGAAGGGCTTCAAGTTCTCGACGTACGCGACCTGGTGGATCCGGCAGGCGATCACGCGCTCGATCGCCGACCAGGCCCGGACGATCCGGATCCCCGTCCACATGGTCGAGACGATCAACCGGCTGATCCGCGTCTCGCGCGGGCTCCTCCAGGAGCTCGGGCGAGAGCCGACGGTCGAGGAGATCGCCGAGGCGATGTCCAAGGGCCAGGAGGTGGTCGTCACCCCCGAGAAGGTTCGCGAGATCATCAAGGTGAGCCAGGAGCCGGTCTCGCTCGAGACCCCGATCGGCGAGGAGGAGGACTCCCACCTCGGCGACTTCATCGAGGACCGGGGCGCCCTCGCCCCGGCCGAGGCGGCCTCGCACCAGCTCCTCAAGGAGCAGGTGGAGGCGGTCCTCGACTCGCTGACCGGGCGCGAGCGGCGGGTCCTCCAGCTCCGCTTCGGCCTCGAGGACGGGCGCGCCCGCGGCGACGCGGCGCTGCACCAGCGGCGGCAGCTTGAGCAGCCGGATGCCGGGATGAGCGGTCTGCCAGCCGACCCAAGCCGGGATGCCGGCGATTGCGCCCGGATCGCTCGCCAGCACCAGCAGGTCGCTCGGTCCGGCGAAGCTGTCGATGCCCACGTCCGCCGACACCTGCCGCTTGGCCTCCTGCACGTACAGGTTGCCCGGCCCGACGATCACATCGACCGGCGCGACCGAGTCGGTGCACCTCATCGTGGTTCGGCATCACACAGTGAGCGACCCACGTGCGATCAGTGCACCAGCCGGTGCGCTCGAGGTACTCCGTGGGCCTGCAGCCGAAACGCTCGATGGAAAAGGCATCGTCCTCGGAGTTCTCGGCGAAGTGCGTGTGCAGCCGCACGTCGAGCCGCTCGGCCAGCTCTGCGGAGCGGACCATCAAGGACTCGGTCACACTGAACGGCGAGCACGGCGCCAATGCCACACGAACCATCGCACCGT
>CAXBRX010000010.1:0-21940 GCA_963977835.1 uncultured Derxia sp. | reverse complement strand
CGGGCGCGGGCGAACACGGCGGGCGCGTGGTCGCCCAGGGCACGCCCGACGAAGTGGCGAACGATCCGGCGTCGGTGACGGGGCAATACCTGTCGGGCCGGCGCGCGATCGCGGTGCCGGCGACGCGCGTCGCTCCGAAGCGCGACATCGACGGCACACCCTTGCAACTCGCGATCCGTGGCGCGCGCGGCAACAATCTGCGCCAGGTCGATTGCGCGATTCCGCTCGGTTTGTTCACCTGCGTCACGGGCGTATCGGGCTCGGGCAAGAGCACGCTCGTCAACGACACGCTCTACCACGCGGTCGCGCGTCATCTGTACAACTCGCAGACCGAGCCCGCGCCTTACGACAACATCGATGGCCTCGAACATTTCGACAAGGTCATCAATGTCGATCAATCGCCGATCGGCCGCACGCCGCGCTCGAACCCGGCGACCTATACCGGCTTGTTCACCCCGATCCGCGAATTGTTCGCCGAAGTGCCGCTCGCGCGCGAACGCGGCTATGAGTCAGGCCGGTTCAGTTTCAACGTCAAGGGCGGGCGTTGCGAAGCCTGCCAGGGCGATGGCGTCATCAAGGTCGAGATGCATTTCCTGCCCGACGTCTATGTGCCTTGCGACGTTTGCCACGGCAAGCGTTACAACCGCGAAACCCTCGAAGTGCTTTACAAGGGCCGCAACATCTCCGAGGTGCTCGACCTGACCGTCGAAGAAGCTTTCGGTTTCTTCGGCGCGGTGCCTGCGGTCGCACGCAAATTGCAGACCTTGCTCGATGTGGGCCTGGGCTACATCCGCCTCGGGCAAAGCGCGACCACGCTGTCGGGCGGCGAAGCCCAGCGCGTGAAGCTGTCGCAGGAACTCAGCAAGCGCGACACCGGCCGCACGCTCTACATCCTCGACGAACCCACGACCGGCCTGCATTTCCAGGACATCGAGCTGCTGCTCAAGGTGCTGCATACCTTGCGCGACCATGGCAACACGGTGGTGGTGATCGAGCACAACCTCGATGTGATCAAGACCGCCGATTGGCTGATCGATCTCGGCCCCGAAGGTGGCGCGGGTGGCGGCCGCATTCTGATTGCAGGCACGCCCGAAGACGTGGCGGCACATCCCGAGAGCTACACCGGCAAATATCTGCGGCCGATGCTGACACCGCGCACGCCGGATACCCCACCGGACCACGCACCTGCGCCGACGCCCGCAGCCAAGAAAAAGACGGCGCCCGCAGCGGCCGCAGTCAAGAAGCCGGCGCGTCGAGCCCGCGCTTGATGCGCAACAACACGCGTCGGTCGAGCTGGTCTTTGGCGCGGTAACGGCTCTTGGTCTTGAGCAGCCCGTCGATGTCGGGCACGCGCAGCTTCACGCCATCGATGACGAGCTCGTGCACATAAGGCGCGAGCGATTTGCAGGTCTCGCCGTTGGCCTCGAACACCAGATCGACGAGCAAAGTGTCGGCCACGCGGATGTTCTCGGTGCGGCCTTTGCCGTCGGGCGTGAACCAATCGGGGTCGAGCTCGGCCGCGGCCGGCAAAAAATCGAGCGCGCGCTTGATGCGCACGCCGTTGGCGGCCGACGCTTCGACGAGCAGATCGATGTCTTCGGTGGCGCGCACGAATCCATTGAGGCGCACGGCCTGCCCACCGATCAGCACATATTCGACGCCCTCCTGATCCAGACGTTCGAGCAGGTGCAACAAAGGATCGGCAGCGCTCATCGCGTCGGTTTGACGATGCGCCGTGCCGCCTCGAGACGGCGCTGATCGTCCTGACGATCGAATTTATCGAAGCTGCCGCGCTGCACGCCTTGCGGCGGCGCGGGCATGGCCGTGCGCAGCATGGCGTCGAGCACGCGGCCCCGGCGCCAAGCGGCGATCGGGTCAAGTTCGATTTCGGTGCGATCGAGTTTGCCTACGGTATGCATGGGGGCCGAGTGTACGAACGGCGTATTTCAGCGACAAGCAGAGGATGGCTAAACTTTGATCGAGAACGGTGTGAAATCCGTTCCGCGGTCGTACCAGTCTTCCTGCTCCTTGCGTTTGAGAAACGCGACCACGCGATAAGTGAGCGGTGTCATCACGACCTCCCAGCCGGTCTTGAGTATGTATTGCGCGATCGTGACGGCCACGATCTGTTCGATGGCCCAGATGCCGTAAAAGGCCACCACGTAGAACAACGCCGAATCGACAAGTTCCCCAACGAGCGTCGAACCGATGGTGCGCGTCCAGAGCCAGCGGCCATTGGTCCAGAGTTTCATCTTGGCGAGCACATAGCTGTTGGCGAAGCTGCCGCACCAGAACGCGAGCATCGATGCGGCGGCGATGCGCCAGGCGTTGCCGAACACGCTGTCGAGCGCGCCCTGGTAGCCGGCCATGAAATCGCTGCGCGCGGGCGGCAGATGCACGACGACCCAGGCCATGACCGAGGCAAAGCCGAGAGCGCCGAACCCGGCCCAGACCACGCGCCGGTCGCGCGCATAGCCATAGACCTCGGTCAGGATGTCGCCGAACAGATAACTGATGGGAAAGAACAGCACGCCCGCGCCGAAGGTGACTTCGCCGAGCCAGGGCAAGGTCATCTGCGCCTGTTTGGCGGCGCCGATGAAGTTGGAGCACAGCAGCACGCAGACGAAGGCCGCCATGACCAGGTCGTAATACCGATAGTTGCGCGCAGGCGCCGGCATCGCGATTCTCCAGAGAATTCCGGTCTTGATGCCGGATGCGCACTCACGAATCGGAACACGGCGCCGGAACTGCGGCGTTCAATGCCCCGCAAAACTGCAGACGGTCCAGACGTCGAGGCCGCCGTTCTGCAACAACTTGGTGCCGCCGAGTTCGGGCAGATCGATGATCGCGGCGCCTTCGATGACGGTCGCGCCGAGTTTTTCGATCAACTTCTTGCCCGCCATCATCGTGCCGCCGGTCGCGATCAGATCGTCGATCAACAGCACGCGGTCGCCGGGTTTGGCGGCGTCAGCATGCAATTCCACCGTCGCGCTGCCGTATTCGAGCTCGTATTCCTCGGCGATGGTGTTGTACGGCAATTTGCCCTTCTTGCGGATCGGCACGAACCCTTTGTTGAGTTCATAGGCGACCACGCTGCCCAGGATGAAACCGCGCGCGTCGAGCCCGGCCACCACATCGACGTGCTCGCTCATATAGCGGTGCACGAACAGATCGATCAGCACGCGAAAGGTTTTGGGGTCCTGCAGCAAGGGCGTGATGTCACGGAACATGACGCCAGGTTGCGGCCAATTGGGCACGGTGCGGATGCGGTCTTTGATGTAACGGGCGAGCGGATCGATGTTGGTCATGATGAACAAATGAGCGCTATTGCGCGAGCAGCCGTTCTTCGGCAAGGGAAAGGGCTTCGGGCACACCGCGCAATACGACGATGTCGCCCACGTCGAGGACGAAGTCTGCGCCCGGCACGACATTGGCGGCGTCGCGCCGACGCACGCTGGTGACCTCGACCCCGATCAGATCGAGGCCGAGATCGCCGAGCAGATGGCCGACGGCGCGTGCGCCGGCCGGCAAAGGCACCGAATGCAGACGGACCTGGGCGCGGGCCGAGTCGGTGTCGTCGTCGGCGCCGTGGAAGAAGCCGCGCAGCGACGCATAGCGCTCGTCGCGCGTCGACCGCACGCGCCGGAGCACGCGCGCCAGCGGCACGCCCAGCATCACCAACGCATGGCTGCCCAGCATCAGGCTGCCTTCGATGACTTCGGGCACCACCTCGGCGGCACCGGCCTGGCGCAGGCGTTCGAGGTCGGTGTCGTCGCGCGTGCGCACGATGACGGGCAGCTCGGGCGCGATCTCGTGCACATGATGCAAAAGCTTGAGCGCCGAGGGCGTGTCGGCATAGGTGATGACAAGCGCGGCGGCGCGCGCGATGCCGGCGGCGATCAGGCTTTCGCGGCGCGCGGCGTCGCCATAGACCACGCTGTTGCCGGCCGCCGCGGCCTCGCGCACCCGGTCGGGATCGAGGTCGAGCGCGACATAGCCGATGCCCTCGGCCTCGAGCACGCGCGCGAGGTTCTGGCCCGAGCGACCGAAGCCGCAGACGATCACATGGCGATCGGTCGCGATGCTTTTGGCCGCGATCTTGGTCAGGTTCAACGAGGCCAGCATCCATTCGCTCGCGGCGAAGCGCAGGACGATCGCGTCCATGTACTTGAACAGGAAAGGCGCGGCGAGCATGGACAGCAGCATCGCGGCCAGCACGATCTGCAACAGCCGCGGCTCGATCAATTGCGCATCGTTCGCGATGTTGAGCAGCACGAAACCGAATTCGCCGGCCACGCACAAGGCCAGGCCGGCACGCAGCGCCACGCCGGGCGGATGCCGGAAGGCGCGCGCGATGCCCGCGATGATCCCGAACTTGATCGCGACCGGCACGGTCAGCAGGATCAGCACCAGCGGCAATTGGGTGATCACGGTGCGCACATTGAGCAGCATGCCGATGGTGATGAAGAACAGCCCCAGCAGCACATCGCGAAACGGCTTGATGTCTTCTTCCACCTGATGCCGGTATTCGGTTTCCGAGATCAGCATGCCGGCCACGAAGGCGCCGAGCGCGAGCGACAGCCCGGCATGGTCGGTGACCCAGGCCAGGCCGAGCGTGATCAGCAACAGATTGAGCATGAACAACTCTTGCGAGCGCCGGCGCGCCACGATGTGGAACCACCAGCGCATGAAGCGTTGCCCGAGGAACAACAGCACGGTCAGGACCGCGGCGGCCTTGAGCACCGCCCAGAGCAAGGTCGCGGCCAGTTTCTCGGGCGATTCCGACAAAGCCGGGATGATGACCAGCAAAGGCACGACGGCCAGATCCTGGAACAACAGCACGCCCGCGATCACGCGTCCGTGCGGCGCATCGAGTTCGAGCCGCTCGCTGAGCAGCTTCATGACGATGGCGGTCGAACTCATCGCGAGCGCTCCGCCGAGCGCGATCGCCCCGCGCCAGCCGATCTGCAACAAGCCTTGGAAGGCCGCGCCGAGCGCCCACGACACCCCGAGCACCGCGAGCAGCGCGACCACGATGGTCAGCACCACCTGGAGCAGGCCGAGGCCGAACACCAGCTCGCGCATCGAGCGCAGCTTGTTCAGATTGAATTCGAGGCCGATCGAGAACATCAGGAAGACGACCCCGAACTCGGCCAGATACCGGGTACCCTCGCTTTCGGGCACCAGCCCGAAGGCATGCGGGCCGATCAGGATGCCGACCGCCAGATAGCCCAGCATCGGCGGCAATTGCAGCAAACGGAAGCCAACGACCCCGATCACCGCGGCCAGCAACAGCAAGAGCGTCAGTTCAAGCGCGGTGAAATGCAGCATCGGCGTCCATGGAGTCGGAAAAACAATCGGCCCTGCGCGCGGATTCCTGCCATGAATGCGTGAACCGAGCGGTATAATTTTTGCTTGAAACCATGTTAACGCGCGCCCCCACCCCGACTCAATCCAAAGCCTCGCGCGACGCGGTCGCGTCGGCGCTCGACGTGCTCGCCATCGAAAGCGATGGCCTGCGTGCCATGGCCGAGCGCCTGGCGACCGACGGCGAAGCCCAGGCCTTCCGCGACGCGGTCGCGCTCATTCTCGCCTGCCGCGGCCGGGTCGTGGTCTCGGGCATGGGCAAATCCGGACATATCGCCCGCAAGATCGCGGCGACGCTGGCCTCGACCGGCACCCCGGCGTTTTTCGTGCACCCGGCCGAAGCCAGCCATGGCGACCTCGGCATGATCACTGCCGACGACGTCTTCATCGGCTTGTCGAATTCCGGCACCTCGGAAGAATTGCTGGCCATCGTGCCGGCGCTCAAACGCCAGGGGGCCAAGCTGATCTCGATGACCGGCCATCCCGAATCGCCGCTGGCCGCGCACGCAAATGTGCATTTGCATTCCGGCGTGGCCAAGGAAGCCTGCCCGCTCAATCTGGCGCCGACTGCCTCGACCACCGCGCAACTCGCGCTCGGCGATGCGCTGGCCGTGGCGCTGCTCGAAGCGCGCGGTTTCGGCCCCGAGGATTTCGCGCGCAGCCATCCGGGCGGCGCGCTCGGCCGCCGCCTGCTGACCCGGGTGCGCGATGTCATGCGCTCGGGCGACGACATTCCGCGCGTGCCGCTCGACGCGACCTTGCCGCAAGCGATCTACGAAATTTCGCGCAAGAGTCTGGGCATGACGGCCATCGTCGACGAGGCCAACCGCGTCGCGGGCATTTTCACCGACGGCGATTTGCGCCGCCTGCTCGAATCCACGCTCGACCTCACGCAAGTGCGGCTCACCGATGTCATGACGCGCTCGCCGGTCACCATCGGCCCCGACGCGCTCGCCGCCGAAGCGGCCGAAGTCATGGACCGCACGCGCAAAAGCCAATTGCTGGTGGTCGAAAACGGCGAGTTGGTCGGCGCCGTGCATTGGCTCATCCTGATGTCGGCCAAGGTGATCTGAGCATGACGACGCGCGCACCGGGCTGCTGCCTTGCCGACGATGCGCGCGAACGCGCGGCGCGGGTGCGCCTGATGCTGTTCGACATCGACGGCGTGCTGACCGACGGCCGGCTGTATTACGGCCCCGAAGGCGAAGCGCTCAAAGTGTTCCATGTGCATGACGGTCATGGCCTCAAGCTGTTGCGCGAGGCCGGCATCGCGGTCGGCGTGATCTCGGGCCGCAGCTCGGCGGCCACCGAACGGCGGCTGCGCGATCTGGGCATCGTGCATGCAGCGCTCGGCAGCGCCGACAAACCCGCCGCGCTCGACGCCTTGATGCGCGCAGCCGGTGTCGATGCGAACGCCACCGGTTTCATGGGCGACGACTGGGTCGATCTGGCCGTGATGCAACGCGTGGGCTTTGCGGCCACCGTGGCCGATGCTGCGTCGGGCATGCAGACGCACGCGCATTGGTGCTCGACCCGCGCGGGCGGCCAGGGCGCCGCGCGCGAACTCGCGGAATTCCTTCTGGCCGCGCAAGGCAAGCTCGACGCCGCCTTCGCCGCACATCTGCACCAGGCCGTGGCCCAGGGATGAGACCGTGAACGCCTTGCGCTACGTTCCCATGCTCATCGCCGCGTTGATCGCGCTGGGCACTTATTGGCTGGCCGAACAGGCGCAGCGCATCGAGGTCCAGCATGCGCCCTCGCCGCTCAATCCCGACTTCGTCGTCGAAGGCGTGCGCATGTCGCGCATGGATGCGAACGGTGCGGTGCAGACCATCGTCAGCGCGACGCGCATGACGCACGTGCCGCAATCGGACCGGGCCCAGCTCGAACAACCGCGCGTGCTGCAAAGCTCGCCGGGCAAGCCGCCGGTCAACATCACCGCCGACCATGGCGAATCGATCAACAACGCACAGATCGTCAATCTCGACGGTCATGTCGTGATCGAGCGTGCGGCTGCCGGCCAGACGCCGCCCCTGATCGTGCACACCGATCGATTGCAGGTCTATCCCGACGACGATGTGGCCAAGACCGACCGCGACGTCGCCATCGAATACGGACAATCGACGATCGCCGGCACCGGCATGCAACTCAGCAATGCCGACCGCAAGCTGATCATCGAACACAAAGCGCACGGCGTCATCGCCGCGCCCAAGACGCCATGAAGACCACTCTCCTTGTTTTGCTGATCGCGAGCGCCTTCACGGCCGGCCCGGCCCTGGCCGAACAGGCCGACCGCAACAAGCCCACGCAATGGGAAGCCGAGCGTTCTTCGCACGACGACCTGAACCAGGTCACGATCCTCGAAGGCAATGTCGTGATCACGCGCGGCACCTTCGTGCTGCGCGCCCAGCGCGTCGAACTGCGCCAGGACCCCGAGGGCTACCAGTTCGGCGTGGCGACCGGCTCGGCCGAAGTGCCGGCCGCGTTCCGGCAAAAACGCGATGGTGCCGACGATCAATACGTCGAAGGCAATGCGCTGCGCATCGATTACAACGGCAAGGCCGATACCGTCACCCTGACCAATGCCGCGCAATTGCGCCGCCTCGAAAAAGGCGTGCTGGCCGACGAGGTGTCGGGCCAGGTCATCGTCTACGACAGCCGGGTCGAGAAGTACAACGTCGCGGGCGGCAAGGACTCCGCCACCGCGACCAATCCGCAAGGCCGGGTGCACGGCACCATCGCGCCGCGCGCCCCGGCCACCACCGGCCAGGACGGCAAGGCGCCGGCCAATGCGACGCCTTTGCGCGGCGCGGGCGCGGTCGGCGAAGCCGCCACCAAACGCTGAGACCCTCATGTCCGAAGTCATCACGCCCAACGCCGCCCCGACCGCCACGCCAGCCGCTGCCCAGGCCGTGCTGGTCGCCGAGCATCTGAAAAAAGGCTATGGCCAGCGTACCGTCGTGCAGGACGTCACGATGGAAGTGCGCGCCGGCGAGGTGGTCGGTCTGCTCGGCCCCAACGGCGCCGGCAAGACCACCTGCTTTTACATGATCGTCGGCCTGGTCGCGATGGAGGCCGGCAAGATCACGATCGACGGCGCCTCGATCGGGCGCATGGCGATGCACGAACGCGCGCGCATGGGCCTGTCCTATCTGCCGCAGGAAGCGAGCGTCTTTCGCAAGCTGAGCGTCGAGGACAACATCCGTGCGGTGCTCGAATTGCAGCGCGATGCGAACGGCAGGGCGATGAGCCGCGAGGCGGTCGCCAAGCAGCTCGATTCCCTGCTCGACGAACTCCAGATCGAGCACATCCGCACCAGCCTGGCCTCGTCCTTGTCGGGCGGCGAACGCCGCCGTGTCGAGATCGCGCGCGCGCTGGCGACGACGCCGCGCTTCATCCTGCTCGACGAACCGTTCGCGGGCGTGGACCCGATCGCGGTGCTCGAAATCCAGCGCATCGTGCGCTTTCTGAAGGCGCGCAACATCGGCGTGCTGATCACCGACCACAATGTGCGCGAGACGCTCGGCATCTGCGATCACGCCTACATCATTTCCGAGGGTCGCGTGCTGGCGAGCGGCGTGCCCGACGAGATCATCGCCAATGAATCCGTACGCCGGGTCTACCTCGGCGAACACTTCCGAATGTAGCGGGACGCACGCATGAAACAATCGCTCTCGCTACGGATGTCGCAGCATCTGGCGCTCACGCCCCAGTTGCAGCAATCCATCCGCCTGCTCCAGCTCTCGACGATCGAGCTCAACCAGGAGCTCGAACAGATCCTGTCGGAAAACCCGCTGCTCGAACGCGTCGACGACCCGATGGCGAGCGCGGTGCATGTCGAACCCGACGGTTCGCTGTTCGTCGAGCGCCCGAACTCGCAAGTCAGCGAACCGAGCGCCCCGGCCGATAACACCGCGCCGACCGACAAGGCGCCCGAAGACCGCGACCCGGACCACGATCCCGATTACGAATATTCGGCCGGCGAATACGCGGGCGATTACGGCCGCCCGGCGCAGGACGACGACGACACCCGCCCCCAGCTCGGCGAAGACGCGGTCAGCCTGCGCGAGCATCTGCTCGAACAATTGCGCTGCGAAAAGCTGGGCGTGCGCGAACGCGTGCTGGTGGCGATCCTGATCGACTCGCTCGACGACGACGGCTATCTGCACACGCCCGAGGAAGATGTCGCCGAGATGCTGCCGGCCGACTTCGGACTCGAACCCGGCGAACTCGCCGAAGCGCTCGAAATCCTGCAAAGCTTCGATCCGCCAGGCGTCGGCGCGCGTTCGATCGCCGAATGCCTGAGCCTGCAATTGCATGCCGAGTCCGACCTCATCGACGAGACCGATGCGGTCACGCTCGACGCCGCCCGCCGCATCTGCGCCGAGCATCTGCAATTGCTGGCCGCGCGCGACACCACCCGGCTGCGCAAAGTGCTCAGCTGCGACGACAGCGTGTTGCGCGATGCCCACGCCCTGATCAAGCGGCTCAACCCGTATCCGGGCTCGGCGTTTTCGCGCCACGAAGCCTCGTATGTCGTGCCCGACATCGTGGTCAAGAAGGTCAAGGGCGAATGGATGGCGGCGCTCAACGCGGAGGTCATCCCGAAGCTGCGCATCAACGAGTTGTACGCCTCGGTGCTCAAATCGAGCCGGGCGCCGGGCGGCGCCAAGCCGGCCAACGGCGCTGCAGCAGAGACTCGCTCGAACGCGATGGCTTCGCAACTGCAAGAAGCGCGCTGGTTGATCAAGAATGTGCAACAGCGGTTTGACACCATCTTGCGCGTAGCGCAGGCTATCGTTGACCGGCAACGCGGATTCTTCACTCATGGAGAAGTTGCGATGCGACCGTTGGTGCTACGCGAGATTGCCGACATTCTCGGGTTGCACGAAAGCACGGTCTCGCGGGTGACGACGCAGAAGTTCATGCTCACGCCTTTCGGCACGTTCGAGCTCAAGTTCTTCTTCGGCAGCCACGTCGCGACGGAAACCGGCGGCGCGGCGTCGTCCACGGCGATCCGCGCGTTGATCAAGCAGTTGATAGGAGCCGAGAACCCGAAAGACCCGCTGTCCGACAGCAAGCTGGCAGAGATGCTCGGGGAACAGGGTATCGTCGTGGCGCGCCGCACCGTGGCGAAGTACCGCGAAGCGCTCAAGATCCCACCCGTGAACCTCCGCAAAGCGCTGTAGTCGTACCGCAGGGTGCGGTACGCCATGTGCCGCAGCGCACATGCCTTTGTCGACTGAAAGGAGTAGTTGGATGAACCTGACCATCAGCGGCCGCCATCTCGAGATCACCCCCGCCATTCGCGAGTACGTGATGAACAAGCTGAGCCGCGTCAAGCGTCATTTCGATCAGGTGATCGATGTGGCCGTGATGCTTTCGGTTGAAAAGCTCATCCAGAAGGCGGAGATCACGCTGCACCTGAGCGGCAAGGACATTCATGTGGAAGCCACACATGAAGATCTTTATGCGGCCATCGATCTGCTCGTCGACAAGCTCGACCGCCAGGTCTGCAAGCACAAGGAACGCGTGCAGGACCATGCGCATGCCAGCATGAAGCATCAGCAACCGAACGCCTGAACGCGCCATGATCGTGAGCTTGTGCTCACGTCTTGCGACAAAGCCCGCCAAAGTGCGGGCTTTTTCACGCGCCGGCCGCGCCAGTTGGGCGTAAGGTGTCAGTGATTTCCTCTGGTATGGTGCGCTGCGAAAGCCCCTATAATCCGCCGCTTCGTGCAGTTCGCGCGGTTGAGCGGCGCGTTGCGCCGGACCGTGCTGGGACGAACCCATGAATCAGATCTGCAGATTGCTGCCTCCGTCGAATGTGCTGGTCGGTCTCGATGCCACGAGCAAGAAGCGCGTGTTCGAGCAGGCCGCCCTGCTGTTCGAGAACAACCACGGCATCGAACGCGGCAAGGTGTTCGATTCCTTGTTCGCGCGCGAGCGCCTGGGCTCGACCGGTCTCGGTCAGGGCGTGGCCGTTCCGCATGGCCGCATCAAGGGCTTGCGTGAAGCCGTCGGCGCCTTCATCCGCGTCGCCGATCCGATTCCTTTCGATGCGCCGGACGGTAAACCGGTGTCGATGCTGATCTTCCTGCTGGTGCCCGAACAAGCGACGCAGCAGCATCTCGAAATCCTGTCCGAGCTCGCGCAAATGCTGTCGGACCGCAATTTCCGCGAATCGCTGGCCAATGCGCCCGAGGCCGGCGATGTGCACAAGCTGTTGGTGAATTGGGAACCGAATCGCGCGGTCGCCTGATCGCGCGTCTGCACCATCGCCCATGGCCAGCATTCGCCGCCTGTTCGAAGAAAACGAAACCGCGCTCGGCCTGACCCGCATCGCGGGCGTGCATGGCGAGCATCACGAGCTTTTCCCCAAGACCAATTCGTCGACAGTCGGCGCGGCCGATCTGGTCGGCCACCTGAACCTCATCCACCCTGGACGGTTGCAGGTGTTCGGCCAGGAGGAATACCTCTACGTCACGCGCATGGAGCGCAATCGGCGCGAGCATCTGATGCGCGAGTTGCTGGGCGGCAAGCCGCCCGCGCTGGTCTTCGCCGAAGGCCTGGAAGCGCCCGGCGAATTGGCCATCGCCTGCGATGCGCACGCGGTGCCCTTGTACAAATCGCCGTTCAAGAGCGCGCAAGTCATCGATGTGCTGCGCATCTGGCTGGCCAAGCGTCTGGCGCAAACCACGACCGTGCACGGCGTGTTCATGGACGTGCTGGGCCTCGGCGTGCTGATCACCGGTGAATCGGGCCTGGGCAAGAGCGAATTGGCGCTGGAACTCATCAGCCGCGGCAACGGCCTGGTGGCCGACGACGCGGTCGAGCTGTCACGCATCGCGCCCGATTACATCGAAGGCCGCTGCCCGCCCTTGCTGCAGAACCTGCTCGAAGTGCGCGGCCTGGGCCTGCTCGACATCAAGGCGATCTTTGGCGAGACCGCCGTGCGCCGCAAGATGCGGCTGCGGCTCATCGTGCACCTGGTGCGCCGTCAGACCATGGAAGCCGAATACGAGCGTCTGCCGCTCGAAGCCCTGACCCAGGACATCCTCGGCCTGCCGATCCGCAAGGTGGTGATTCCGGTGGCCGCGGGCCGCAACCTCGCGGTGCTGCTCGAAGCCGCGGTGCGCAACACCGTGCTGCAATTGCGCGGCATCGATTCGATGCAGGAATTCATCGACCGCCAACGGGCGGCGATGCAGGCCGCGACCCAGCAAGGCTACTGAGCCGCGGCGGCCGTGGCGCTGCCACGGCACTACGTTCAACGCGGCAGGACGCTCGACCCCATCAGATACTCATCGACCGCGCGCGCGCATTGGCGGCCTTCGCGGATCGCCCAGACCACCAGCGACTGGCCGCGACGCATGTCGCCCGCGGCGAAGACCTTGTCGACGCTGGTCTTGTAACTGCCGCAGCCTTCGGTCGCCGCCTTGGCATTGCCGCGCGCATCCTTCTCCACACCGAACGCATCGAGCACGCCTTGCACGGGGCTCACGAAGCCCATGGCGAGCAGAGCGAGGTCGGCCGGGATTTCCCATTCGCTGCCCGGGATCTCCTGCATCTTGCCGTCCTTCCATTCGACGCGCGCGGCGACGATGGCCTTGAGGTTGCCCTTGGCATCGCCCTTGAACGCCTTGGTGGTGATGGCCCAATCGCGCTCGCAGCCTTCGTCATGCGACGAGGAGGTGCGCAGCTTGGTCGGCCAATACGGCCAGGTGATCGACTTGTTTTCCTGCACCGGCGGCTTGGGCAGCAGTTCGACCTGCAGCACATGCTTGGCGCCATGGCGGTTGCTGGTGCCCACGCAATCGGAGCCGGTATCGCCGCCGCCGATCACGACCACATGCTTAGCCTTAGCGCTGATCTGGCCTTCGACCTTGTCGCCGGCATTGACCTTGTTTTGCACCGGCAGGAATTCCATCGCGAAATGCACGCCCTTGAGTTCGCGGCCCGGCACCGGCAGATCGCGCGGTTGTTCCGCGCCGCCTGCGAGCACCACGGCATCGAATTCCTTGAGCAGCTTCTTCGGGTCGACGCTTTCCTTCGACCAATTCGCGATCACGGGCGCTGGCGCTTCCTTGCCGACGAACACCCCGGTGCGGAAGTTCACGCCTTCGGCTTCCATCTGCGCGACACGGCGGTCGATATGCGACTTCTCGAACTTGAAATCAGGAATGCCATAACGCAACAGCCCGCCGATGCGGTCGTTCTTCTCGAACACCGTGACGTCATGGCCAGCGCGCGCGAGTTGCTGCGCAGCGGCCAGACCCGCCGGGCCGGAGCCGACCACGGCGACCTTCTTGCCGGTCTTGCGCGCAGGCGGTTGCGGCTGCACCCAGCCCGATTCCCAGGCCTTGTCGATGATCGCGTGCTCGATCGACTTGATGCCGACCGGCGCGTTGTTGATGCCGAGCGTGCACGCCGCCTCGCACGGTGCCGGACAGACGCGGCCGGTGAACTCGGGGAAGTTGTTCGTGCTGTGCAGGACTTCGATCGCGCGGCGCCAATCCTGGCGATACACGAGGTCGTTGAAGTCCGGAATGATGTTGTTGATCGGGCAGCCGTTGTTGCAGAACGGGATGCCGCAATCCATGCAGCGCGCGCCCTGGATCTTGGCCTCGTCGTCCTTGAGCGTGACAACGAATTCGTTCCAGTGCTTCTTGCGCGCTTGCGGCGCCTCGTACGTCTCGTCGACGCGTTCGTATTCGAGAAAGCCGGTCACCTTGCCCATGCGTGTACCCCGATCATGCGTTTCGTTGCGTGCGCCGTTTGCAAGCGGCGCGGATGTTTGTTCGAGCAGCGGCACCGAGCTCCGATGCCGCCGCGTTTGACCATCAGGCCGCGATCTTTTCGGCCGACGGCTTGGCGTTGAGCTCCTTGAGCGCGCGCTTGTATTCGTTCGGGAAGACCTTCACGAAATGCGCACGCGCGCGGCCCCAATCGTCGAGCAGCTTGCGGGCCTGGATCGAGCCCGTGTACTTGAAATGCTTTTCGATGAGGGACTTGAGGATCTCTTCGTCGGTCATGCCGCGATGCCAGAGCGCGCGGTCGATCTTGGCTTCCTGGTCCTGCTTGGACAGCACCGAATCGAGCTCGACCATCGCGGTGTTGCAACGCTTGGGGAAGCAACCGTCGGGGTCGTAGACATAGGCCAGACCGCCCGACATGCCGGCGGCGAAGTTGCGTCCGGTGGCGCCGAGCACGACCACGGTGCCGCCGGTCATGTATTCGCAGCCATGGTCGCCCGTGCCTTCGACGATCGCGGTGGCGCCCGAATTGCGCACCGCGAAGCGCTCGCCCGCGACGCCGTTGAAGAAGGCCTCGCCCGCGATCGCACCGTACAGCACGGTGTTGCCGACGATGATGTTCTCGATGCCCCAGCCGCGGAAATCGTTCGGGCAGCGCACGATCACACGCCCGCCCGAGAGCCCCTTGCCGACATAGTCGTTGGCTTCACCGACCAGATCCATGGTGACGCCATGCGCGAGGAAGGCCGCGAACGACTGGCCAGCCGTGCCTTGCAACTGGATGTGGATGGTGTCGTCGGGCAGTCCGGCATGGCCGTACTTCTTGGCGACCTCGCCCGAGAGCATGGTGCCCACGGTGCGGTTCACATTGCGCACCGGCTGGATGAAGCTCACGCGCTCGCCGCGTTCGAGCGCAGGCGCCGCACGTTCGATGAGCTTGTGGTCGAGCGCCTTTTCGAGCGCATGGTCTTGTTCCTCGACCTTGAAGCGCGGCACATCGGCGCCGACTTCGGGTTGATGGAACACGCGCGAGAAATCGAGGCCGCGCGCCTTCCAATGCTCGATGCCCTTCTTGGTGTCGAGCAGGTCGGCGCGGCCGATCAATTCTTCCATCGTGCGGATGCCGAGCTGGGCCATGATCTCGCGTGCTTCTTCGGCGACGAAGAAGAAGTAGTTCACGACATGCTCGGGCTTGCCCTGGAACTTCGCACGCAGCACCGGGTCTTGCGTCGCGACGCCGACCGGGCAGGTGTTGAGGTGGCATTTGCGCATCATGATGCAGCCTTCGACCACCAGCGGCGCGGTCGCGAAGCCGAATTCATCGGCGCCCAGCATCGCGCCGATCACGACGTCGCGGCCGGTCTTCATCTGGCCGTCCACCTGCACCGTGATGCGCCCGCGCAAACGGTTGAGCACCAGGGTCTGCTGGGTCTCGGACAGACCGAGTTCCCAAGGCGTGCCCGCATGCTTGATCGACGAAACCGGCGACGCGCCGGTGCCGCCGTCATGGCCGGCGATCACGACATGGTCGGCCTTGGCCTTCGAAACGCCTGCGGCCACCGTACCCACGCCGACTTCGGACACCAGCTTGACCGAGATCGAGGCCTTCGGATTCGCGTTCTTCAGATCGTGAATCAGTTGCGCGAGGTCTTCGATCGAATAGATGTCATGGTGCGGCGGCGGCGAAATGAGGCCCACGCCCGGCACCGAGAAGCGCAGCTTGGCGATGTATTCGCTGACCTTGTGGCCGGGCAGCTGACCACCTTCACCGGGCTTGGCGCCCTGGGCCATCTTGATCTGGATTTGATCGGCGCTGGTCAGATATTCGGCCGTGACGCCGAAACGGCCCGAGGCCACCTGTTTGATCTTGGAGCGCAGCGAATCGCCGTCCTCGAGCGGAATGTCGGCGACCACGCGGTCTTTGCCGATCACGCTCGCGAGCGTATCGCCCTTCTTGATGCCGGACTTGCGCTCGGGCGAACGCATCTCGGCCTGGTAGCGCAACGGATCTTCGCCGCCTTCGCCGGTGTTGCTCTTGCCGCCGATGCGGTTCATCGCAACCGCGAGCGTCGCATGCGCTTCGGTGGAGATGGAGCCGAGCGACATCGCGCCGGTCGCGAAGCGCTTGACGATTTCCTTCGCGGGTTCGACTTCGTCGAGCGGGATCGCTTTGCTCGGATCGAGTTTGAATTCGAACAGGCCGCGCAAGGTCATGTGGCGCTTGCTTTGGTCGTTGATGACGCGCGCGTATTCCTTGTAGGTCTGGTAATTGTTCTGGCGCGTGCTGTGCTGCAGCTTGGCGATCGCATCGGGCGTCCACATATGCTCTTCGCCGCGGATGCGGAATGCATATTCGCCGCCCGCGTCGAGCATGTTGGCCAGCACCGGATCATTGCCGAAAGCGCCCACATGCAGACGGATCGCTTCCTCGGCCACATCGAACACGCCGATGCCTTCGACATTGCTCGGCGTGCCGAAGAAATACCGGTCGACGAGTTCCTTCGACAGGCCCACGGCTTCGAAGATCTGCGCGCCGCAATACGACATGTAGGTGCTGATGCCCATCTTGGACATCACCTTCTGCAGCCCCTTGCCGATCGCCTTGGTGAAGTTGTAGATCGCCTTTTGCGGATCGACGCCGTTCGCGCCCTTGGCCGCGAGATCGATCAGGGTTTCGAGCGCGAGATACGGATGGACCGCCTCGGCGCCATAGCCCGCGAGCAGCGCGAAATGATGGACTTCACGCGCCGAGCCGGTCTCGACCACCAGGCCGGTGCTCGTGCGCAAGCCCTTCTTGACCAGATGATGATGGATGGCCGAGGTGGCGAGCAGCGCCGGAATCGCGACTTGTTCGCGATCGAGATGGCGATCGGAAATCACCAGGATGTTGTGCCCATCGCGCACCGCGTCGACAGCCTCCGCACACAACGAAGCCAAACGCGCTTCGATGCCGGCCTTGCCCCAGGCCACCGGATAGGTGATGTCGAGTTCGTAGCTCTTGAACTTGCCCGACGAAAGCTTGGCGATGTTGCGGATCTTGGCCATGTCGTCGAAGTTCAGCACCGGCTGGCTGACTTCGAGACGCATCGGCGGGTTGGTGTTGTTCAGGTCGAGCAGATTGGGCTTGGGACCGATGAAGGACACCAGCGACATGACCATCATTTCGCGGATCGGATCGATCGGCGGATTGGTCACCTGCGCGAACAATTGGCGGAAATAGTTGTAGAGCGGCTTGAGCTTGTTGCTCATGACCGCGAGCGGCGAATCATTGCCCATCGAACCGGTGGGCTCTTCACCGTTGACCAGCATCGGCCCGAGGATGACCTTGAGGTCTTCCTGCGAATAACCGAAGGCTTGTTGACGGTCGAGCAGGCTGGCCGCGAAGGCTTCGGGCTCGCCCGCGTTCTCGACATCGTCGAGCTTGATCGCGATGCGCTTGATCCATTCCTTGTAAGGCTTGGCGTTGGCGAGCGCGTCCTTGACTTCCTTGTCGTCGATGATGCGGCCCTGATCCATGTCGATCAGGAACATCTTGCCCGGCTGCAAACGCCATTTCTTGACGATCTTGTGGTCGGGGATGGGCAGCACGCCCGATTCCGAGGCCATGATGACGTGATCGTCGTCGGTCACGATGTAGCGCGCCGGGCGCAGGCCGTTGCGGTCGAGGGTGGCGCCGATCTGGCGGCCGTCGGTGAACGCGATCGCGGCCGGGCCGTCCCAGGGTTCCATCATCGCCGCGTGGTATTCGTAGAACGCGCGACGGTTGTCGTCCATCAGGGTGTGCTGTTCCCAGGCTTCCGGGATCATCATCATCACTGCCTGGGCGAGCGGGTAGCCGGCCATCGTCAACAACTCGAGGCAGTTGTCGAAGCAGGCGGTATCGGATTGGCCTGCGTAAATCAGCGGCCAGATCTTGGGCAAGTCTTCGCCGATCACGGGCGACTTCATCACGCCTTCACGCGCCCGCATCCAGTTGAAGTTGCCTTTGACCGTGTTGATTTCGCCGTTGTGCGCGATCAGGCGGTAGGGGTGGGCCAACTGCCATTCGGGGAAGGTGTTGGTCGAGAAACGCTGGTGCACGAGCGCCAGCGCCGAGACCACGCGCGCATCCTGCAGGTCTTTGTAATACATGCCGACCTGATCGGCGAGCAACAGGCCCTTGTAGACCACGGTGCGCGCCGAGAACGAGACCGCGTAATACTCCTTGCCATGCTTGAGCTTCAGGCGCAGCACGCGGTGGCTCGATGTCTTGCGGATGACGAACAGCTTGCGCTCGAGCGCATCGGTCACCATCACGTCGGGGCCGCGGCCGATGAAGACCTGGCGGATCACCGGCTCCTTGTCGCGCACCGTCGGCGACATCGGCATGTCGCGGTTGATCGGCACATCGCGCCAGCCGAGCAGCACCTGGCCTTCGTCGCGGATCGCGCGCTCGATTTCCTGTTCGCAGGCCATGCGCGAAGCATGTTCCTTGGGCAGGAAGACCATGCCCACGCCGTACTCGCCGGCGGGCGGCAGGGTGACGCCCTGCTTGGCCATTTCTTCGCGATAGAACTCGTCGGGGATCTGGATCAGGATGCCCGCGCCATCGCCCATCAATTTGTCGGCACCGACCGCGCCGCGATGATCGAGGTTCTGCAGGATCAGCAGCCCCTGCTCGATGATCGCGTGGCTCTTGTGGCCTTTGATGTTGGCGATGAAGCCGACGCCGCAAGCGTCGTGCTCGTTTTCGGCGCGATACAGGCCGTGTTGTTCAGCGAGCAGACGCTGATGATCGATGTCTTGACGCTGTTGCGGCGCCGGGCTGTGATCCATGGCAGTCCCCGAATAACCAAATGTGTCGGGTGACTATAGTGCAACGCATCAGTGACAACAACGGAAATAAAATGGGGTCAGGGTGAAATATATACCACCCTATTTTCCATCAACAATTAAAAGGGGACATTCTCAAGCCATCAAGACGGGCTTCCGCGGTCGTCCGCGCGTGGCGATGCTGGGGCGACGCGAAGCCGCGCCCGCATGCCGCTCGACGAATTCGGCATCGCCGAGCATCCAGCCTTTCTGGGTTGCCGCGCGCAGCCGCTCTTCTTCGTCCGCTGCCAAGCCTTCTTCCAGCGCCTGGCGGTACAGCGCCTGACGGTCGAACGGCATGTTGGCCAAGGCCCAGTACACGGAATGGTCGGTGACGATCAGATCCTGACTGATGCCGACATGGTGAGCGCAACTCGACCATGGATAGCGTGCCGGGTCGGTGCACAGCCCGGCCTGGACCGGCCCAAGCTCGACATAGCGCATGGCGGCGATCAGATACCGGTCGGGATCGAGTACGGTCGAGCGATAGCGCCCTTCCCACAAGGTGCCCGAGCGCGCGTAGCGCTGATTGAAATAAGCGACGTAGCGGCGGCCGACGGATTGCAGCGCGCGCCCGATCGCACGTTCATCGGGCGGCGTGGCCAGCAGATGAAAATGCTCGGGCAGCAACGCGTAGGCATGCAGGGCGACACCCTGCTCGCGCACGGCGTCACGCAGCCAGCCCATGAAGGCGCGGTAATCGGCCGCATCATGGAAGATGGTCTGGCGGTTGTTGCCGCGCTGAACCACCAATTGCGGCAAGCCGGGCACATAAAGACGCGCAAGCCTGGCCATGGGTCACACCGCGTCGATGTCGAACAAACGCCGGTGTTCGCGGATCGCGTAACGGTCGGTCATGCCGGCGATGTAATCGGCGATCGTGCGCACCAGTCCGTCTGTCGGCACACGCTCTTGATACTGCGTCGGCAGCAAGCGCGGTTCTTGTTCGAAAGCAGCGAACAGATCGGCGATGATGCGCCGCGCCTTGGTCGTCATGCGCACGACGCGGTAATGGCGATACAGACCATGCAGCAAGAAAGTCTTCAGTGCTTGCGAGCGCTCCTGCATGTCGGGCGAGAATCCGACCAGTGCCGGGCAGCGGCGCACTTCATCGACCGTTTGCGGCGCATGCGCACGCAACCGGCTGCGCGTGGTCTCGATCAGATCGACGATGAGGGTGTTGATCATGCGCCGCACGGTCTCATGCACCAGGCGTCGACCATGGATGGCCGGATAGTGCGCGAGTGCCATCGCCTCGTGTTCGGCGTACAAAGGCACGGCGCGCAAGTCGGCGAGCTCGATCAACTCGGAACGCAGCCCATCGTCGACATCATGGTTGTTGTAGGCGATTTCGTCGGCCAGATTGGCGATCTGCGCTTCTACCGACGGACGCTGGTCGCGCAGAAAACGTTCGCCCAAGTCACCCAATTGCCGCGCATTCGCGGGCGAACAATGCTTGAGGATGCCTTCGCGGGTTTCGTAGGTGAGGTTCAGGCCATCGAAGCCGCCATAACGCTCTTCGAGCACATCGACCACCCGCAAGCTTTGCAGGTTGTGCTCGAAGCCGCCGTGTTGCGCCATGCATTCGTTGAGCGCGTCCTGGCCTGCATGCCCGAAGGGCGTATGACCGAGGTCGTGCGCGAGGGCGATCGCCTCGGTGAGGTCTTCATCGGCACCGAGCGCGCGCGCGATCGAGCGCGCGATCTGGGCGACCTCGATCGAATGCGTGAGCCGGGTGCGGAACAGATCGCCTTCGTGATTGACGAAGACCTGGGTCTTGTATTCGAGGCGCCGGAACGCCGCGCTATGGATGATGCGATCGCGGTCACGGCCGAATTCGGAGCGCTCGGTCGCAAGCGCCTCCGCATGCACGCGCCCGCGGCTATGGGCAGGATCGGCAGCCCAGGGCGCGCGCATCACGCTTCAGGCCGCCTGCCCTAGCGCAGCCAGGCAATCGCGCACGACCGCTTGCGGCACCGCTTCGATCGCGGCCTGCCCGAGCCCATGCAAGACGATGTAGCGGATGTCTCCGCCTTCGTTCTTCTTGTCGATGGCCATCAATTCGAGAAAGCGCGCCACGCCGAGCGCCGGCGTCACGGTCGGCAGGCCACAAGCCGCGACCAGCGCTTCGATGCGATCGGCGTCGACGGCCTCTTCCTTCGCTCGCGAAAAGAATCCGGCGATGTCGCCCAAGAATCGAGTCGGATCTCCGAGTGGCAGGAAGCGTGAGAGGCCAAGGTCGAAGAGGTGCTCCCGCAACAGCAGCACAACTTCGGCGCGACCGAGCACCCGCAACTCGCCTGAAATGCCGATGCGGTGTGCGTTCTCGCGCAGCAGTTCGTCGCCCCAGGCGTGGAAGGTCTTGATCGGCGTCGTCGCGTAGCCGTATGGCACAAGCCGATCGACGCGACCCTGCATCTCGTCCGCCGCGCGATCGGTGAAGGTGAGGGCGAGGATCTGCTCGGGGGTAGCGCGTTTCTCGGCGATCAGCCAGGCAACGCGCCGAGTGATCACCTGCGTCTTGCCGGTACCGGCCCCGGCGACCACGAGGAGCGGGCCCGCTTCGTGCGTGACCGCCCGGAGCTGCTCGCGGTTCAGGCCGCCGAGCAGGGCCTCCAGCCCGCTCGCGGACCCGCCGGCCTCGTCCCCGATCGGGATCCCGACCGGCGCGACCCCGGCCCGATCGCCGTCAGCAGATCGGCCGAATTAGCGACCGCAGCCATGTCCTTGTGACCCAGCATGAAGTCGTAGAACAGGCACTGGCGGATATACTCCTCCACGTTTGCCTTGGCGCGGGGATCGCGGATGCGGAACTGGCGGGTCCGGTCAAACAGCCGCGAGCCGTAGATCATGCCGTTGGTCGAATAGTTGAGCTCGTTGGGCATCACGAACACGGTTTCGGCGGTCCGTGTCAGCCAGTCGCCGACCTGGCTCGTGAAGCTGGCCATGGCGCCAAGACCCAGCGG
>CAXBRX010000009.1:0-22310 GCA_963977835.1 uncultured Derxia sp. | reverse complement strand
GCCGAGCACGACGACGAGCGCACCGATCGCCGCATTCCATAGGCCCAGCGGCTGCATCAGGCGCGCGACGATGAGCATCAGCGCCAGGTGGTGCAGCACGCCGAAATAGATGAAGGTGCGCGGAAACATCCAGGCGCTGCCCAAGGTGACCAACAGCGCTGCCCCGGCAAGCTGGACCCAGCGCCGCCAGAAATCCGACCAGCCTGGACGGAATTGCTGACGCAAGGCGAGCGAGACGCCCGCAATGAGCAGGAAGCTCGACAGGATCACGCTGCGCCAGGCGATCCAGCGCAGATCGGCGAGCATCGGCCACGCAGCCCAGCGAAAGAGCACGAGATCGAAGCAGAAGTGGTAGGCGATCATCATGACGATCGCGATGCCGCGCAGCAGATCGACGCCATCGAGGCGCGCGGGCGAAGTGGGGCGGTTGCGCTTCATCACCACATTATCGGGGTATGCCGGAGTGCCGGGGGCGTCGGCTATAATTCGAATTTCCCGGTGAGGCCATTCATGACCAAATTCGTTTTTGTCACCGGTGGCGTGGTGTCTTCCCTAGGCAAAGGCATCGCAGCTGCTTCCCTCGCGGCGATTCTCGAATCGCGCGGTCTCAAAGTCACGCTTCTCAAGCTCGATCCCTACATCAACGTCGACCCCGGCACGATGTCGCCGTTCCAACACGGCGAAGTGTTCGTGACCGAAGACGGCGCCGAGACCGACCTCGACCTCGGGCATTACGAGCGCTTCATCAGCGCCAAGATGCGCAAGGTCAACAATTTCACGGCCGGCCAGATCTACGAAAGCGTGATCCGCAAAGAGCGGCGCGGTGAATACCTGGGCAAGACGGTCCAGGTGATTCCCCACATCACCAATGAAATTCAAGACTTCGTCGCGCGCGGTGCGAGTGCCGCGTGGGACGGCAAGGCCGATGTGGCCATCGTCGAAATCGGCGGCACGGTCGGCGACATCGAATCGCTGCCCTTCCTCGAAGCGGCGCGCCAGATGAGTCTGCGCCTCGGGCGCGGCAACGCGGCCTTCGTGCATCTGACCCTGGTGCCGTTCATTGCCAGCGCGGGCGAGCTCAAGACCAAGCCGACCCAGCACAGCGTGCAAAAGCTGCGCGAGATCGGGATCCTGCCCAATGTGCTGTTGTGCCGTGCCGATCGCCCGATCCCCGACGACGAACGCGCCAAGATCAGCATGTTCTCGAATGTGCCGCTCGACGCGGTCATCAGCGTCTGGGATGCCGACAGCATCTACAAGATTCCGGCGATGCTGCATGAACAAAAGCTCGACGACATCATTTGCTGGACGCTCGGCATTTCGGCCCGCCCGACCAATCTGTCGATGTGGGACAAGCTCGTCGATGCGCTCGAGCATCCCGAGCACAGCGTCACCATCGGCATGGTCGGCAAATATGTCGATCTGACCGAATCGTACAAATCGCTGACCGAGGCGCTGATCCACGCCGGTATTCACACGCGCACCAAGGTCAACATCGAGTACATCGATTCCGAAGAAATCGAAGCCAGCGGCTGCGACACCCTCGCCAAGTACGACGCGATCCTGGTGCCGGGCGGTTTCGGCAAGCGCGGCGTCGAAGGCAAGATCAAGGCCGCACGGTATGCGCGCGAGCACAAGCTGCCTTACCTCGGCATCTGCCTGGGCATGCAGATCGCGCTGATCGAAATCGCGCGCGATCTCGCCGGGCTCGACGGCGCCAATTCGACCGAATTCGATGCCGACACGCCGCATCCGGTCATCGCGCTCATCACCGAATGGCAAGACCGCGACGGCAAGGTCGAACACCGTGATGAAAACTCCGATCTGGGCGGCACCATGCGCCTGGGCTCGCAGCGCGTGCCGACCAAGGAAGGCACGCTGGCGCGCGACATCTACGGCGCCGAAGTCAACGAACGCCATCGCCATCGCTACGAAGCCAACAACCATTACCTCGAACGCATCGAGAAGGCCGGCATCGTCGTCTCGGCGATCACGCCGACCGAAGGTCTGTGCGAGATCATGGAACTGCCGCGCAGCGAGCATCCGTTCTTCATCGGCGTGCAATTCCACCCCGAGTTCACGAGCACGCCGCGCAACGGCCATCCTTTGTTCATCGCCTTCGTGAAGGCGGCGCTCGCGCATCAACAATCGAGCGCGCAACCGCTCAAGGCGGTGGCATGAAGCTTTGCAATTTCGAGGCCGGACTCGATCGCCCGTTCTTCCTGATCGCGGGGCCCTGCGTGATCGAATCGCGCGAGCTCGCGCACGAGACCGCGGGCAAGCTGAAGGAAATCACCACCGAACTCGGCATTCCCTTCATCTACAAATCGAGTTTCGACAAGGCCAACCGCAGTTCGGACAAGAGCTTTCGCGGCCTCGGCATGGACAAAGGCCTCGAAATCCTCGCCGACACCCGCGCCAAGATCGGCGTGCCGGTGTTGACCGATGTGCACGAAATTGACGAGGTCGAGCCGGTCGCCGCGGTGGTTGATGTGCTGCAGACCCCGGCCTTCTTGTGCCGTCAGACGGATTTCATCCGCGCCTGCGCGCAAAGCGGCAAGCCGGTGAACATCAAGAAGGGCCAGTTCCTCGCGCCGCACGACATGAAGAATGTCATCGACAAGGCCCGCGACGCCGCGCGCGAAGCAGGTCTGGCCGACGATGTCTTCATGGCCTGCGAACGCGGCGCGAGCTTCGGCTACAACAACCTGGTGTCCGACATGCGCTCGCTTGCGATCATGCGCGAGACCGGCTGCCCGGTCGTCTTCGACGCGACCCATTCGGTGCAATTGCCGGGCGGGCAAGGGGCGACCTCGGGCGGACAACGCGAATTCGTGCCGGTGCTCGCGCGTGCCGCGATCGCGGTCGGCGTGGCCGGCGTGTTCATGGAAACCCACCCCGATCCGGCCAAGGCGATGAGCGATGGACCCAACGCCGTGCCTTTGCATCGCATGCGTGATTTGCTGAGCGTGATGCGTGATCTCGATGCGCTGACCAAGCGTGCGGGCTTCCTCGAAAACGACTTCAACTGACTGGCGCCCGATGCGCCTGACCTGACAACGATTTCAACAACCACCACAGGAACAACCAAGTGTCGACCATCGTAGACATCATCGGACGGGAAGTTCTCGACAGCCGCGGCAATCCCACCGTGGAATGCGACGTGCTGCTCGAATCGGGCGCCATGGGCCGCGCCGCCGTGCCCTCGGGCGCATCCACCGGATCGCGCGAAGCGATCGAACTGCGCGACGGCGACAAGTCGCGTTACCTCGGCAAGGGCGTGCTGAACGCGGTCGAGAACATCAATACCGAAATCTCCGAATCGATCATGGGGCTGGAAGCGACCGAACAGGCCTTCCTCGACCGCACCCTGATCGAACTCGACGGCACCGAGAACAAATCGCGCCTGGGCGCCAATGCGACGCTCGCGGTCTCGATGGCGGTCGCCAAGGCCGCGGCCGAAGAAACCGGCCTGCCGCTGTATCGCTATTTCGGCGGCTCGGGCGGCATGGCGATGCCGGTGCCGATGATGAACGTCATCAATGGCGGCGCGCATGCCGACAACAACCTCGATCTGCAGGAATTCATGATCCTGCCGGTCGGCGCGCCGACTTTCCGCGAAGCGATCCGCTACGGCGCGACGGTGTTCCATACGCTCAAGAAGCTGTTGCACGATCGCGGCCTGAACACCGCGGTGGGCGACGAAGGCGGTTTCGCGCCCAGCCTCAAGAGCCATGAAGACGCGCTCAAGCTGCTCATCGAGGCGATCGAAAAAGCCGGCTTCGAGCCCGGCAGCCAGATCGCGCTCGGCCTCGATTGCGCGGCCAGCGAGTTCTACAAGGACGGCAAGTACCACCTCGACGGCGAAGGCATGGTGCTGTCGGCGTCCGACTGGACCAACATGCTCGCGACCTGGGTCGACAAGTACCCGATCGTCAGCATCGAAGACGGCATGCATGAAGGCGACTGGGACGGCTGGCGCATCCTGACCGACCGCCTCGGCGATCGCATCCAATTGGTGGGCGACGACCTCTTCGTCACCAACACCAAGATCCTGCAAAAGGGCATCGACGAAGGCATCGCCAACTCGATCCTCATCAAGATCAACCAGATCGGCACCCTGACCGAAACCTTCGCCGCGATCGAGATGGCCAAGCGCGCCAACTACACGGCCGTGGTGTCGCACCGCTCGGGCGAAACCGAGGACGCGACCATCGCCGACATCGCGGTGGGCACGAACGCCTTGCAGATCAAGACCGGCTCGATGTCGCGTTCCGATCGCATCGCCAAGTACAACCAGTTGCTGCGCATCGAGGAAGACCTGGGCGACACCGCGGTCTATCCGGGCGCATCGGCGTTCTACAACCTGCGCTGATGCGTCTCGTCACGCTCGCCGTCGCTTTGCTGCTGGTACTGATTCAGTACCCGCTCTGGCTTGGCGACGGCGGTTGGCTCAAGGTGTGGGACAAGGAGCGCAAGCTCGCCGAGAGCCAACGCCACAACGACGAATTGCGCATGCGCAACGCCGCGCTCGATGCCGAAGTGCGCGATCTGCGCGACGGCACTTCGGCGATGGAAGAGCGCGCGCGCCTCGAGTTGGGCATGATCCACAGCGACGAGTTGTTCGTGCAGATCCTCGAACCGGGCAAGGCGGGCAATGCCGCCGCCGCGCCGAATGCCGCGGCTGCGCCCAACGTCGCGGCCGCTGCCCCGGCGGTGCAATCGGTTGCGCCGGCGTCTACCGCTTTGCCAGCAGCGCAACCAGTCGCGCAAGCCGCCGCCACGCCGGCGGCGCACCGCAACACGCATACACGGCATCCGGCGCACCGCTCGGCGCGCTGATCAATGCTGGCGCCGGTCAGGCTCCGCAGTCCCGGTGGCTGGTCCGCTCGACGCGAACAACTGGCCCACATCCACGCGATCGAACCTATAGGCGGCATTGCAATACTCGCAATGCACGTTGACTTCGCCGAGTTCTTCGATCACTGAATCGACTTCCTCGCGGCCGAGGGTGAGCAGCATGTTGCCCACCTTTTCGCGCGAGCACGAGCAGGCGAAGCGCGCTGCGCGCGGTTCGAACAGACGCGCATGTTCTTCCTGCCAGAACAGCCGACGCACGATGGTTTCGGGCGCGAGCGCGAGCAATTCGGCGCGCTGGATGGTCTCGCTCAAATGCACGGTGCGCGCCCAGGTGTCGTCGTCGCCCGTGGGGACGACCGTGTGACCACCGGTGCTGGGCATGCGTTGCATCAACAGCCCCGCGGCGCCTTGCGCATCGCTGGCAAGCCAAAGCCGGGTTTCGATCTGCTCCGAGCGCAGCATGTAGTTTTCGAGCATGGCGGCCACGCTGTCGCCTTCCACCGGGACGATGCCCTGGTAAGGCTGCTGGCCGGGTTGCCGGTCGCGCGGATCGAGGGTGATCGCCATGCGCGCGCCGCCATTCGGATTGAGGAGTTGCTGCAAAGGCAGGTCGTCCGGGATGGGGGCATCGCCGACCACCTTGGCGGTCGCGCGCATGCCCAGATCGGCATGGCATTCGGCCACCAGCAATTTCACCGGGCCATCGCCTTGCAATTGCATGACCAGCGCGCCCTCGAACTTGAGCGTGGATGACAACAACGCCGAGGCCGCCAGCATTTCGCCCAGCACCTCGCGCACCCGAGGCGCGAAGTCGTGCAGGCCGACGATGTGGCGCCAGGGCGTTTGCAGCGAGACCACTTCGCCGCGCACCGGCGTGTGGTCGAACATGAATTTCAACAAGCAGTCGTGCGTCACAAAAATCCCATCGCTTCCTTGATTTCTTCTTCACCAGGCAGGCGCGCGCTGCGAAACCGCGCAAAACGCAGGCCTGCGGCCAGCACGGTCTGTTCGACCGCGTCGCTGACGCGATCGTCGAGCACGATCACCCCGATCGGCGAAGAGTCCTTGCGGCAGACCGCAAAATCGAGCGCCACCTCGGCGAATCGCGCGGCATCGCCGCCGGTGTCGATGATCTGCCCGAGCGCCGGCCGCGCCAGCACCATGGTGCTCGGCAAGGCCGTCTGCAGCCGGGCGTACATCGCCTGTTGGGCCTCGTCGAGCGCGCGCCGCGCGACCGCGTGTTCGGCGGCCGGGCCGGTGTCCGACGCAGTGCCCGATTCGGTGCGGCGCACCGTCGGCGCATTCATCTTCTTCCACAAGATGATGGCGACCAGCGCCAATGCAAGCAGGACAAGCAGTTTCATTCAGCCGATCTCCTTGAGGCTTTCCTTGTACAGATGCCCGCGCTTGGCATAAGTCTCGGCGCTGCGGCGCAAACGCGCGACGTCTTCTTCGCCGAGGGTGCGCACCACCTTGGCCGGGCTGCCGAGGATCAGCGAATTGTCGGGAAACTCCTTGCCTTCGGTGACCAGGGCGCCGGCGCCCACCAGGCAATTGCGCCCGATCTTCGCGCCGTTGAGCACCACCGCCTGGATGCCGATCAGGCTGCCGTCGCCGATGGTGCAGCCGTGCAGCATCGCCTGGTGGCCGATCGTGACACCTTCGCCGATGGTGAGCGGGCAGCCCGGGTCGGTATGCAGCACGGCGCCTTCCTGGACGTTGCTGTCGCGCCCGACGACGATGGGCTCGTTGTCGCCGCGCAGGGTGGTCTGGAACCAGACGCTCGCGTTTTCATGCAGCACCACGCTGCCGATGATGGTCGCGGAATCGGCCACGAAAGCCGAATAATCGATCTGCGGGATGTGGTCGCCAAGACGGTAGATGGGCATTGCGGACTCTGCGCGTAGAATCGGAACACCCCGATTCTACGATGCGCGTTGCGCGCCCCCGGCCATGATGGAACTGCGGGCTCAGGCCCTGGAATGCTTGCGCGAGCCGACGCCGATGCTCAAGGTGGCGCATGTGGCGATGCTCGCCAACGCCTACGAGAACAGGCAGTTGAGCATCGATGCCGCGATGGTCTTCGTCGAACCGGAAGGTTTGCCGGGCCGCCCGGAAGCCCCCGAGCTCGTCCCCCCGCGCGAGGTGCGCAATCGCGGCATCGGCACGCCCGAGGGCCGCGCGGCCTTGCTGCATGCTTTGGCCCACATCGAATTCAACGCCATCAACCTGGCCCTCGACGCGGTCTGGCGCTTTGCCGCGATGCCCGACGGGTTCTACGGCGATTGGCTCAACATCGCCTCCGACGAGGCCTACCATTTTTGTTTGCTCAAGGACCGTGTCGAGGCGCTGGGCTACGAATACGGCAGCTTCCCGGCCCACAACGGGCTCTGGGAGATGGCCGAGCGTACGCGCGGCAATCTGCTCGCACGCATGGCGCTGGTGCCGCGCACGCTCGAAGCGCGCGGTCTCGACGTGACGCCCGGCATCCGGGCCAAGTTCAAGCAGATCGGCGACGAAGACAGCGCCAACGCCTTGGACATCATCCTGCGCGACGAAGTCCGCCATGTGGCGACCGGCAATGCCTGGTACCGCTGGCTGTGCATGCGTTCCGGGCGCGATCCGCGCAGCGCCCACGACGAATTGGCGGAGCAGTTCGGCATGGCCTTGCCGCATCCGCCGTTCAACGAGGAAGCGCGCATCGCGGCCGGGTTCCTGGCCGAAGAACTCGACGCCTGGCGCGGACCGGTCGGCTAAAGGCGCGGTAGGCGCTTCAGATCTTGAGCACCCATTGCAGGATGTTCTTGACGACGAAGCCGAGCAGGCCGAAGGCCAGCACGAAGAACAGGACGAAGGTGCCGAATTTTCCGGCCTTCGATTCGTAGGCCAGTTGGCCGATGATGGCGAGCATCAACAGCATGAACGCGCCGACGCCCCAGGTGGCGCCGAAATTGGCGATCTGCTCTTCCGTAAAACCGAACATTTCAACTTTCAATCAAAGACGCGCCGGCAACGCCGAGGCGTCGACCAGATCGCGATAGGCGTGCCAACTGGCATGGCCCAGGACGGGCACGACGAGCACCAGGCCCAGCATGCCGGTGGCCATGCCGATCAAGGTGCCGGTCATGATGATGGCGGCCCACAAGGCCATGGCGGCCGGGTTGTCGCCGACGGCCTTGACGCTGGTGAGCATCGCTTCGAGCAGGCTCACCCGCCGATCGAGCAGCATCGGCATGGAGATGGCGGTCAGGCCGAACATCACGGCGGCGCCCGAACCGCCAAGCACGACCCAGGCCAGGAACAACACCGGATGGCTGGGGGCGAGCAGCGCACGCAAGGTGGTTTCCAGGCCGGCGTTTTCGGTAGGCACATACACGCCTACGAGCGCGATCGATACGCCGACCCAGAGCGTGCCGAGCACGAGCAACAGCAGGCCGAGTTGCACCAGCGGCTTGCCTTCGCGGCGCCAGGCGCCTAGCGCTTGCGCCAAGCCCGGGCGTTCGCCGGCTTCGAGGCGGCGGCTGAATTCATACAAACCGGTCGCGATCAATGGCGCGACCAGCACAAAACCCGAGAGTGCACCGGGCAGCAAGGCCGGATAGCGCAAGCCGAGCATCACGATGAACCCGCCTGCGATGGCCACCACCAGGCCGTGAAGGATGCCCGCCACGGAATGGAAGCAGTCGCGCCAGCCCAGTGCCAGCCAATGCAATGGACGCAGAACTGGAACGATGCGGATGATGAGATCGGGGGGCATGGGGCGGCGGCGCACAAAAATGAGTGCGGCGCCGCAGTCTAAGCGAGACTTTGGGCGGAAAATACCCACGAAATGTCGGGCATTTTCGGGCGACCGGATTTTCCCCCGCGGTTCACCATTGCATCAGGGCCCGTCCGGGCAGCGATTCCTTGCGCCCGGAACAGGCATCACCACGCACACTCGAAGACGGACCGAACCCATGGACAAAAAAACGCCGCGCAGCCCCACCACCGAACAAGACACGCAAACCAAGCCCGCGCCGCGCGTGCGCCGTGCGGCTTCGGGCGATACCGCGGGCACTGCCGACAGTGCAGGCATTGCCCGGCATGTGATTTCGCAGGCGATCGAATCGGCGCGCGAATCGAAATTCGAGTCGATCAAGGATGTGATCAAGCGCGCGCCCAAGGCCAGCAAGGCCGATCAGGCCACGCTCGTCAAAACCCTGGATGAGACCTTCGAAGGCATGTCGGCCGACGACCTCGAGGTATTGCGCCGCGCCTTGTTCGAACGCGTGGGCGTGGACGGCCTGCGTGCCCGCCATCCGGATGACGAACTGGCCTCGGATTGGCACAAGGGCGGCTATCCCTACAAGAACCTGATGGCGCGCAAGACCTACGAAAAGCAGAAATACAAGCTGCAGGTCGAATTGCTCAAGCTGCAGGCCTGGGTCAAGGCGACCGGGCAGAAGGTGGTCATCCTTTTTGAAGGCCGCGATGCGGCCGGCAAGGGCGGCGCGATCAAGCGCTTCATGGAGCACCTCAATCCTCGCGGCGCGCGCGTGGTCGCCTTGGAAAAACCGTCGGACGTGGAACGCGGCCAATGGTATTTCCAGCGCTATGTCCAGCATCTGCCGACCGCGGGCGAGATCGTGATGTTCGACCGGTCCTGGTACAACCGGGCCGGTGTCGAACGTGTGATGGGTTTTTGCACGCCCGACCAATACAGCGAGTTCATGCGTCAGGCGCCGGAGTTCGAACGCAATCTGGCGCGCAGCGGCGTGCATGTGATCAAGTTCTGGTTCTCGGTCAGCCGCAAGGAACAACGCCGGCGTTTCAAGGAACGCGAGACGCATCCGCTCAAGCAATGGAAGCTCAGCCCGATCGACATGGCGTCGCTCGACAAATGGGAGGAGTACACCAAGGCCAAGGAAGCGATGTTCTTCCATACCGACACCGCCGATGCGCCCTGGACGGTCATCAAGTCGGATTGCAAGAAGCGCGCGCGTCTGAACGCGATGCGCTATGTGCTGCACAAGCTGCCTTACACCAACAAAGATGTGGAAACGATCGGTGCGCTCGATCCGCTGATCGTCGGCCGTGCGCACGTGGTGTACGAGCGCGGCGAGAACACGCCGGGCACCGCGCTGATCTGAAGCCCGGCCGGGTCAGGACGCCGTCGGGCGGCGTGCAGCCGCCCCGAACGGCGTCGCGTCCTTTTGCAAGAAGCGCATCGGCTGTGCTTTGAGCACCGATTTGCGCAGCCGTCCGACCACATGCATTTCGCAGCGCTTGCAATCGAAGACGAGCGTGAGCTTGTCGTCGCCGTGCATGAGCGTCATCGGCTCGGCCTTGATCGTGCCTTGCACGCCGATCACGCCCTTGGCTTCCTTGGGGCACAAATGAAAGCTGTAGCGCAGGCAATGCTTGGTGATCATCAACGAGACATCGTCGCGGGTCTGGTTCGCTTCGTAGCCTGATTCGATGATGCGCACGCCATGGCGCGCATAGAAGGCGCGCGCCGGTGCATTGAGCACATTGCCGAGGTAGCTGAGTTCATCGTCCGGGTAGGGCGCCGGCGGTTCGATCGGTGCCCGGCGCGGCGGACGTTCATGGGCCGCGGCACGGGCGGCTTCGAGCGCCGCCACGGCCTCGCGCCGCAGGGTATTGAGCACCGACGCCGGCACGAACCAGGCTTGGGTCATTGCGATCGCGATGTCGATCGGCTCGAACATCGTATTGCCGAGTTTGCCCAGATGCTCGCGCAACGAGGCCTCGGCGCGGGCGGCATCCTGCGCGGGCTCGTGCGCATGGGCGATCGTCGCTTCGGCTTGCACGCCGTCCTCATCGGTCAGCGTCAGGCAAAAGCCGGTCGGCGTTTCGGCCAGGCGCAGCCAGAGCCCAACACGGCGCTCAGCCGACTTCTTTTCGAGCGCGCGGTCGAAAGCCTGATCGCGATTGCGAAACAGCGTCGTGCCCACCTTCAACTCGGCATTCATCGCGTTCGGGTACAGCCGTTTGCCGTCGGCGCGGTTGATGCGCAGGCCCACCGGGTCATGGTGGGCGTCGAAGAAACTCATGCCGTCGCCGTTGCGCAGCTCGGCGGTGGTTTCGATCTCGATCCAGTCGCGGCCGACCGCCGTGACATGGCCGATTTCCTCGCCCATGAAACCCGGCGCCTCGAACGCTTCGATGCCGTGCTGGCGGCCGTTGACGAAATAATCGGTCGCGCCGCGGTTGAAGGTTTTTTCGGGCTGCGGCGTGAAGGTGAGGCGGCTGTGCCCCGACGAGGCGCGGCGGTAGGCCGGCGTTTCTTCGAGAAAGGCGTCGAGCAGCGCGCGGTAATGCGCGGTGATGTTCTTGACGTAGGCCAGATCCTTGAGCCGGCCTTCGATCTTGAAAGAGCTGATGCCGGCTTCGATCAGGGCGCGCAGATTGGCGCTCTGGTCGTTGTCCTTCATCGACAGCAGATGCTGTTCATGCGCGACGATGCGGCCTTGCGGATCGGTCAGGGTGTAGGGCAGACGGCAGGCTTGCGAGCATTCGCCGCGGTTGGCGCTGCGTCCGGTATGGGCATGGCTGATGTAGCACTGGCCGCTGTAGCTTACGCACAGCGCGCCATGGACGAAGAATTCGAGCGCGCAATCCGTTGCCGCGGCTACTTCGCGGATCTGCGGCAAGGCCATTTCGCGCGCCAGCACGATCTGCGAAAACCCGACGTCCTGCAGAAAGCGCGCCTTGGCCGCATCGCGGATGTCGGTCTGGGTGCTGGCATGCAATTGGATGGGCGGCAGTTCGAGTTCGAGCAGGCCCATGTCCTGGACGATCAGGGCGTCGGCCCCGGCCTCGTACACCTGCCAGGCCACGCGCCGCGCCGCCTCGATCTCGTCGTCGTGCAACAAGGTGTTGAGCGTGACGAACACCCGCGCCCGGTAACGATGCGCGAACTCGACCAGCCGCGCGATGTCTTCGATGCTGTTGCCGGCGTTGGCGCGGGCGCCGAAGGCCGGGCCGCCGATATAGACCGCATCGGCGCCGTGCAGGATCGCCTCGATGCCGAAGTCGGCATTCTTGGCGGGGGCGAGCAGTTCGAGCGTATGGCGGTCGTGGGACATGACACCGGGCTGGCAGCGGCAAAGCGGTGAATTATCGTGCAAATGCCGCACCGTACGGGCGAATACCCCCTGGGGGCCCTGGGCGCGTCAGCGTGCGCGGCTTGACGTTCGTCGTCATGTACATATATTGTCCATGTACGTCGATCTTTGCAGGAGATCCCACAATGGCAGCCGCAGTCGAGCGCATCGTCGTGCAAGCCACGGCGCAGGACAAAAAGGCCATCGCCGCCAAGGCCAAGAAGCTGGAGATTCCCATCTCCGAGCTGATGCGGCGCGGCGCCTTCGCCTACAACTCCGCCGACAGCGATGCGGAGCTAGACGCTTTGGCCGGGGCGGCCAAGGACGCGGCCGAACGCGCGGTCGCGGCCATCGACGATGCCCTGGATTTCATCGAGGCGAGCAACAAGCGCATCGCCGCGATGGAGGCCAAGGCGGCCGGCAAGAATCCGGCGCGAAAGGCGGCTTGAATGGGGGTCACCGAACGCGTGTGGTCGGCGCTGACCGCCATGATCAAACTCGAAGACAAGGTGCAGCGTCAGGCCGACGCCATGAAGGCCCAGCAGGCCCGCATCGAAGACCTCACCGCCCGCATCATCCGCCTCGAGGCCCAGTTCGAACTCATGACCAACGCGGCCATGATCAAACGGCTCAAGAGCGGCGGCTGATTCGCCGCTCCCGCCGCACTTCGTTTCACCGCCCGACGTTCATTTGCATTTGGTCTTGCCGTCTTGCGGCCAGACCACCTTGCCTTTGCCGTCGATGAGCACCGGTTCGCTTTCACAACGCCAGGCGCCGCGCACGAGCAATTGACCCTTGGTGTCGATGACGCCGACATTGTCCTTGAGGATGACGGTCGCGCGTTCTTCCTTGAAGCCGGAGCCGGCATCGAACTTGGGCGCGATCGCGACCTTGCCGTTGCGGTCGATGTAGCCGACCAGGTAATGCGCCTCTTCGTCTTCGCTCTCGCTTTGCGCCTTGCGGCCCTTGGCCGGTTGCGTTTGCCGGATCGTCGCAAGTCCTTCGTGCATGTCGCCGGTTTCGGCATAGGGCAGGGGCCCAATGATCTTGCCTTGCGCGGTGACGAAGGCGGTCGGGAAGCCGCGCCGCGCTTTCGAATCGATCGGCAGCATGCCTTCGGAAAACTCGTCGCTGTGCGCACCGGCGACGCGCAGGCGTTCTTTCCAATCGAAACTGCGAAACACCATCACCGTCTCGTAGTCCACCAATTTGCGCTCGCTGAACCATTGCGTCGGATCGTCGAGGTCGGGCGCCGTCGCCGGTTTGCTGGGCGTCGAGATCTGACCGTCGACATGGATCAGGCGCACTTCGGGGCCGCTGTCGTCGACGGTGTAGGCGCGCCGCGCCATGTCTTCGAAATGGTAGGCCGCCAACGGCACCGTCCATTCGCCACGGGCGTCGATGACGCCTTCATGATCGACCGGCTTGATCTGATACCACCCACCGCCTTCGCTGCGCAGATCGTCGTATGCGATCGGCAGCACCAGGCGAGCATCTTGCGTCATCAGGCCAGTGCGCCTGGGACTGTGGGGCGTTGCGATGGTGATGTTCAGCACGCCTTGTTCATCGACCGAGACATCCTGATGCGCCACCGGCGCCACGATGACGCGCCCTTGCGGCGAGACGAACCCGTGCCCTTCGCAGTCGTCGCACACATCCTTGAATGTGCGCGTGACGGTCCAGCCGACGAATTTGTCGTCGGCACGGGCGCTTTCAGGGTGCGGCCGTTCGTCGTATTCGGCCGCCAGCACCCAGGCGCCCGCGGCATTCTTCAGTCCCCAGTGGTCGTTCAGCTCGGCGGCCGCAAGTCCTTCATGGAACTCGCTCGACTCGATCTGATCGGTCCCGGTCTGCGTCACGCTGGTGCCGGTCTTGAGGTTGTATGCCGTGCGCACAGTGTTGCCCTCGGCATCCTGATGGCGCAGCACATAGGTGTATGGGCTGCTCACGCCTTCGAAGTCGACATCGTCGGGCAGAACCTTCGTGTGCCCTTCGTCGTCGATGATCAGGGTTTGATCGTCCTTGAGTCCGATCGCCACGCCGTCCTCGAATCGGCGCATGCGGTGCAGGCCCGGTTCGACCACCCAGCGGCCGTTGCCGTCGATCGCGCCGATGCCGGCATCGGTATGCATGAGCATCGGCCCGCCGCGTGGCGCGTCATTGTCATATTGATACTCGAGCAGGTCGCTGTCGTACTTCCATTCGGGGCGCGTCACGATGCGGTGGTCGCGCGTGAGGATGGCCACCTTCTCGTAGTCTTTGACCAGCAGCGCGAGCGGCAGCAAATCGGGCTTTGCATCGTTGACCGGGCCGCGACCAAAGACGGGGCGCAGCGAGTCGTACTGGCCCTTGATGGCCGGGTCCTCGCTCGACAACAGCACGCCTTCGGGGCCGATGATGGCGAATTGATTTTTCTCCTCGCCCGACTGAAGGAACAGCAAAGCGCCCGAGCGCGTCACGTCCGCGTTGGCGAGCGGCAGGCGCAAGGGCTTGCCGTCGCGGTAGATGGCGAGGAATTCGCTGCAGCCGTGGAGGTAGGTCCAGTCGCCCTCGCGAACCAAGTTGGCGGACTCGCATTTGCCCGCCGACAAGGACTGCCCCTTGCGATCGAAGAGCGCGAAATTGCCGTCATGCTGTTGCGCCAGAACATGCGCGCCCTCGTGATCGATGACGTCGTATTTGAAATCGATGACGACCCGCCCTTGCTTGTCGATCAGGCCGTATTTTTCTCCACGTCGGGCGATCGCCAAGCCGTCCTTGAACGATTCCAGGTTGTCGTAGGTCGGGGGGATGACCCAATGCCCCTTCAAGTCCAGGGCGCCGTAACGACGCTCGTCACCGACCGTCACGGCTTTGAGGGCCAGACCATCATCAAAGCTCTCGATGTTTTCGAGCTCGCCGGTCAGCGGCACACGCGTGCCGTCGATGTTGAACAGCACCGAATCGAACGAGCGCGTGACGACGAAACGATCGCGTTGTTGCACCCGCGCGATCCGGTGGCCGGGACCGAAATCGCGCACGACCTTGCCGCTGCGGTCGATCAAGAGGTCATGACCGTATTTCACCGACACCACGGCGACGCCATGGACGAAATCCTCGGCGTCGATGTATTGCGGTGCAATCGCCCAATGGCCTTGCTGATCGAGGTAGCCGGTCTTGTCGCCCGTGCGCGCGACGGCCAAACCTTCGTGAAAGCCTTGGACCGCATCGAATGCGGCCGGAATGCGCCATTCGCCATGGGTGTCGATGAAGCCCCATTTGTCGTCGCGCGCCGCTGGCGCCAGTCCTTGCGAGAACAGACCGACATCGTCGAACTTGGGTTCGATCGCCATGCGGCCGGCGCGATCGAGAAAGCCCCAGCCCGGTCCGATGCTGATGGCCGCCAAGCCTTCCGTGTAGGGGCAGATTTCGTCGATCGCGGAATACTGCGTGCTGAAGCCGCCGCATTTGCGTTCGGCCAGGACCGTGGACGACAGGCCGAGCAAGGCGGCCGCCAGAAGAATGCGCTTTCGCATGGCGTGTTCCGTGAAGTCTGGTTCAGCCGCCGATGCGGCAGCTCGGAATGAATTGGTTGCGCAAGGCGCGCGCCCGTGCGCGGACGATGAGCAAGGCCTCGGCCGGAGTCGCTGCGCGATCGATCGCGGCGAGGTCTTCGGCGGTCAATTCGCGCTCCTGGTCTGCCTGGCGTTGCGCTTCGTCACGCGGCTTGGCAGCACTGCCTTTGCATTGCATCGCCGCCGCAGCGCAGATCCGGTGGACTGCCCGGTCGAACGTGGCAGGTTCCATCAGATTCGGTTCTTGATCGCGCTGGGACGACAACAAGGTGTTGAAGGTTTCCTCGGCGTCCTTGGTCGACACCACTTGCGTGGCCAAAGGACGATTTTCGAAGTCGCGCCAGACGATCTTGTCTTCGGCGGTCATGCCGGTGCGGCAATCGACGAGCATCGTCAACAAGGCGTTGTTGGCGTCGGCCGCCTTGCGCGGGCGGTGCTCGTAGGCCGCGCCGAGCAGATCGGTCGAGCGCGTCGTCAACACCACGTCGAGCAGACCATCGCCATGGCTGCGCAGGTCTTCGATCTCGAGATCCTGCGTTCGCAGCCACTCTCTACTGGCATCGGACCACGCCGGTTGCGGCGCGGTCGCTTCGAGCGTCCAGGCAGCACTCGGCTCGAAACCGGCGAGCCAATTCTGACGCTGCTGCCGCAACAAAAGCATGACGTCCTTGATGGTGGCCGGCGGATGTTGACGCAATTTCTGTTCATCGAAGCTGGGCTTCATCTTGTCGTGCAGCCGGTGCGTATCGGCCAGCAAGGACTTGAACAAGGGCGTGTCGCTCAAGAAAGCCGGGGCGCGCTTGGCGAGTTTGGCGCGATCGGCACGCACACGCGGGTCGAACGCAGCGGCGCAGGCAAGAAACAGCTCGGAGTTGTCCGGCCATTTCTGCGAGGTGAAGTCCGACGGAATCGATTTTTTCCACTCGGCCAGACGCTCGGCGGCGTTGTCGTGCCGGGCGACCACGGCGCCGTCATGCGCGAGCAGCATCTCCGCGGTGTCGATCGAGAATCCGGTCTCGCAATCGATCAGGCGCGGCGCGTAGTAATACCAGCCGCGCGCCGATTCTTCGGGCGTCCAGGATTCTTCATTGCTGCGCGGGTAGCGGGTCGCCGATTCGATCAGGCCATCGGGACGCACCTTGATCGCCGAAAGATCGACTGCGTGCGCGGAATCGCGCTCGTACATCGGGAAGTGCAGCCAGTCGGTCGGCGCGGAGCCGATGGCGTGGGCGGCGGAGGTGAAACCGAGGGCCGCGAAAGCGGCCAGTGCACGAGAGCGCAAGGGCATGGCGATGGCATTGAAAGGCGGGCAGCGGCGATTGTCCCGGAACAACCGCGCCGAGGCGACCCGCACCGTCGTGCCACAGACACCAAGGTGCCATTCGCGTCGTCAACTATCCCGCCATTGCGGCACGTTCGCGCTCGCGCAGCACGCGCCGTTGCACTTTGCCTGTCGTGGTCATCGGCAAGGCGTCGAGGAATTCGATCTCGCGCGGATATTCGTAAGGCGCGAGTTTGTCGCGCACAAAGGCCTTGAGCTCGGCGACCAGTTCGTCGGTCGGCGCGTATTCGGGCGTGAGCACGATGAAGGCTTTGACGATGTTGGTGCGCTCGGGATCGGGTTTGCCGATCACCGCGGCATTGGCCACCGACGGATGCTTGACCAGACAGTTCTCGATCTCGGCCGGTCCGATGCGATAGCCGGCGCTCTTGAAGACATCGTCGGAGCGGCCTTGGTACCAGAGGTAGCCGTCTTCGTCGACGGTGGCGAGGTCGCCGGTGCAGCACCAGTTGCCGATGTATTTGTCGCGCGTCGCGTCGTCGTTTTGCCAATAGCCGAGGAAGAAGATCGGATCGGCCTGAGCTTCGCCGGCCTGGCCGTACCAATAGCGGTTGATGGCGACTTCGCCCGTGACCCCGGGCGGGCAGACATTGCCGTCATCGTCGATGACCGCGACGTAATGGCCGGGATAAGGCCGGCCCATGCTGCCGGGCTTGGCCGGCCAGCGGCAGGAATTGCCGACGATGTAATTGACCTCGGTCTGGCCGAACATTTCGTTCACGCGCACACCCAGGGCTTCTTCGCAATACCGGTAGACCGTGGCGCCGACCGATTCGCCCGCGCTCATCAGTGCGCGCAAACGCAGGCGAAAGCGCGTCTTGGGCGCTGGCACGGCCTTCATCATCGCCTTGAGCGCGGTCGGGAACAAGAAGGTGTTGGTGACGTTGAAACGCGCCATCAGCTCGAAGGCCTTCTCGGGCGAGAAGCGGCCATCGACCTTGGCATCGCCCGCAACGATCGAAGCGCCGAAGTACAGGCTGGGCAACAAGGCATCCCACAAACCGCCGGTCCAGGCCCAGTCGGCCGGGCTCCAGAACACATCGCCCGGTTGCGGGAACCAATTTTGGCTGGCGACGAAGCCGGGCAGGTTGCCGAACAACGCGGCATGCGGAATCAGGGCGCCCTTGGGGTTGCCCGTGGTGCCGCTGGTGTAGATGAGCAAGGCCGGATCGCTCGCAGCGGTGTCGGCAACCTCGAGTGCAGCGGCGCCCGCATGCGATTCGAGCAGGGTGTGCCAATGCACGACGCTCGCGTCTTCGTCGATCTCGATGCCGATCAGGGTGCGCAGCTCGGCGCATTCGCTGCGCACTTCCTGCAGATTCTGGATGCCGACCGCATCGACGATGGCTGCGCGCGCCTTGCTGTGTTGCAGCCGATAGAGCAACGCGTCCGGCCCGAACAGCACCGACAGCGGCATGGCGATCGCGCCGAGCGCATAGACGGCCATATGGGCGACCGCGACTTCGGCGCGCTGCGGCAGGAGGATGGCGACCACGTCGCCGCGCTTGATGCCAGCCCGCTTGAGCGAGGCGGCCAGGATCGCGGCCTCGTCGCGCAACTCGCGGTAGGTGGTGGCCACCATGCTGCCACGCGAGTTCTCGCGCAGGATGGCGATCTGGTGCGCGGTCTTGGGATTGTCGGCCCAGCGCACACAGCATTCGCGCGCGATGTTCAGCCGCTCGGGCACGGCCCAGCGAAATCCGTCATACAGCTTCTTGTAATCATCGCGTTCGGACTTCTTGCGGGAAGGCATGTGGTCTCCGTGGTTGTGCAATGCCGTAGTTCGGCTTGCCGCCATAATAGGCGCGTGAAAACTGCTCGCTCAACTTTCCTCGACATTCGTCGCTTGCGCACCCATGTGCGCGAATGGGGGCGGCCCGGGGCGCCCTTGCTTGTGTTATTGCACGGCTGGATGGATGTGTCGGCTTCGTTTCAGTTCCTGGTCGATGCATTGGCCGGCGATTGGCATGTCATCGCGCCCGATTGGCGCGGCTTCGGCCTGACCGCGCGTCCCACCGATGCGCCCGGTGTCGACGGGTATTGGTTCCCCGATTATCTGGCCGACCTCGATGCCTTGCTGCGCCATTACGCGGGCGATGAAGCGCCGGTGCATCTGGTCGGGCACAGCATGGGCGGCAATATTGCGTGTTTGTACGCCGGCGTGCGGCCGAACCGGGTTTCGACCCTGGTTTCGCTGGAAGGTTTCGGCCTGCCGCGTGCCAAACCCGAATGGGCGCCCAAACGGTTCGCGCAATGGCTCGATGAAATGCGCGCGCCGCCGACGATGAAGGCCTACGCTTCGCTCGACGAGGTGGCGCGCCGACTCATGAAAAACAACCCGCGCCTAGGCGAGACCCGCGCGCGCTACCTAGCCGAGCATTGGTCGCGCCCCGACGGGCAAGGCGGCTACGAAATTCTCGGCGACCCGGCGCACAAGCGCGTCAATCCGATCCTGTATCGCGTCGAAGAAGTGCTGGCGTGCTGGGAACAGATCACCGCACCGGTGTTGTGGGTGGCCGCGCGCCAGACCGAATTGTTCGATCTGTGGACCAAGGGCGATCCCGAAAAAGAAGCCCGCCTGCGCGCCGACCATGCCGAGCGTCAGACCCACCTGAAACAGGTGCGCGCGGTGACGATCGAAGACGCCGGCCATATGGTGCATCACGATCAGCCCGAGCAATGCGCACGCCTGATCGAAGATTTCATTGCCGAACACGGCGACGCACGCAAGGCGGCGGCATGACGCACCGACACCCTGCCGACAGCGCACCCTATCGCTACGACGATTTCGACCCGTATCGGATCAATGTCGATCTGCATTGCCATTCCAACATTTCCGACGGCACGTTGACGCCCGAGGGCGTGGTCGAGCGCGCCTGGGCGCAGGGCGTCGAATGGCTGGCCTTGACCGACCATGACGAGGTGCGCGGACTCGAACGCGCCGATGCGCATGCGCGCAAGCTCGGCATCGGCTTCATTCCGGGCGTCGAGGTGTCGGTGACCTGGGCCGGGGTCACGGTCCATATCGTCGGCCTGGGCGTGGATCGGCACAACGAAGTGCTGATTGCCGGTTTGCATCGCACGCGCAATGGCCGCGCCGAGCGTGCGCGCGAAATGGCCGACGGTCTGGCCAAGGTCGGCATCGACGGCGCTTATGAAGGCGCCATGAAATACGTCGGCAACCCGGATTTGATTTCACGCAGCCATTTCGCGCGGTTTCTCGTGGAGACCGGCCGCTGCGAAGACGTGCACGAAGTGTTCGAGCGGTTTCTGGTCGAAGGCAAACCGGGCTTCGTGCCGCACCGCTGGGCGCGCTTGCGCGATGCCGTGGCCTGGATACGCGGCGCGGGCGGCACCGCGGTGATCGCCCATCCGGCGCGCTACCGTCTCACCGATCTGGAGGCCACGACTTTTCTCGACGAATTCATCGAGGCCGGCGGCGAGGGCATCGAGGTGGTCACCTCGGCGCACACCGCGGAAGAAATGCGCCGCTACACAAAAATTGCCAAGGAGTACGGCCTCAAGGCCTCGCGCGGCAGCGATTTTCACAGCCCCGAAGAATCGCGTGTCGATCTCGGCGCTTTGCCGGCCATGCCCGATGCGCTCGAACCGATCTGGGCGCAATGGGGCATCGGCTGAGCCCGGCGGCGATCAGCCGTCGAGCTTGAAGGCGAAGAGGTCGGGATGGTTGCGCCGGTACACGCGCAGCCACATCAAGGTGGCGGGCACGAGCGAGCGCACTGCAAACCAGAGCGTTTCGTCATCTTGCGTCTGATGCGTGCGTTGCCAGGCGTCCCAATCGATCTCGGGCACCGCGCGGCGCGCATCGGGGTCCAGGCCGTCGAGCGCGCAGGCGATCAAGTCGACCTGGCGTCGGGTCTCAGAGCGCGTGATGCGTGAGCGCTGAAACTCTTCTTCTTCCAGGCCTTCGGTCATGGTCAGGACCGCGGCGGCGGCGTCTTCGATGCTGGCGAGTAGGGCGGCATTCCACATGGTGCACAAATCCTAACCCGACGCGGACTAGAATTCGCACATGGCGCAGTATTTCCAAGTTCATCCGATCAATCCGCAAGGGCGTCTGATCGCTCAGGCGGCCAAGATCATCGACCAGGGCGGCATCGCCGCGTTGCCGACCGACTCCAGCTACGCCCTCGTGGCCCGGCTCGAAGACAAGAGCGCGGTCGAGCGGCTGCGGCGCATCCGCGACATCGACGAGCGGCATCACATGACGCTCTTGTGCCGCGATCTGTCCGAGATCGCCAATTACGCCCAGGTCGACAACAAGCAATACCGTTTGCTCAAGTCGGTCACGCCGGGGCCGTACACCTTCATTCTCGACGCGACCCGCGAAGTGCCGCGGCGCCTGTCGCATCCGCAACGCAAGACCATCGGCATCCGCGTGCCCAATCATGCGGTTGCGCTCGCCTTGCTGGCCGAATTTGGCGAGCCTTTGTTGTCGTGCACGCTGATCCCGGCCGGCGAGACCGAACCCTTGAACGATCCCGATGCGATCCGGCGCCTGTACGAGCGCTCGATCGAGCTCGTGATCGACGGCGGCGCTTGCCCGTCCCAGCCGACCACCGTGGTCGACTTGACCGGCGAAACGCCTTTGCTCATCAGGCGCGGCAGCGGCGATCCGGCCCCGCTGGGCCTGGCCGAGCCCGACGAAGACTGATTGGCGCGCGGCCCCTGGCAGGGCGCGCGCAACCGGCACCAGACGATCGAGAAGGCACAGACCTTCGCAGTGGTTTCGCACCAGCGTATTGACCACGATCGGCAGACCGCGATCGATCCTGCGCGATCGACGCGGCTGCGGGAGGAGACCGGATGGCGATGCCGTGGCGGCGATGGACGGCAACCGTGCTCGCGAGCGTGAGCGCGGCGCGCGTGTTTGCGGCCGAGCCGCCGGCGATCTCGTACAGGCCTGACAAAGCCTGGCGATTGTCCGCCAGCTCTTTCAGAAGTTCCTTGGCGCGAAACTCATCGACCAGGGTCATGCCGCCCTTGAAGCCGAAGCAGCTCATCCCCGCCCCGGCGCCCACCGACCCGGTGTCGAACTCCTCCGCCGCCGCGTCCATGGCGATGAAGGCGTCGGTCGGGGTGACCAGCATCGCCTGGATGTCGGAGGGCGAGGGGCCGAGATGGCGGCGGACGACCTCGTGCTGGCGGCGATCTCGCTGCCGACGCTGGATCCGGACCTCGCCCGCCGCCTCGACCCGCGGGCGCCGCGGCCGGACAAGCGGCTCGCGGCGATGCGGGCGCTCGCCTTGGAGACGCGGCTGCCGTCCCCAAGCCCGGTTTCTCCGGCATCGCCGGTCTTCGTATAGATCTTGCTGAGAGTGACCATTCCCAATTCCGGCCTTGCCCGCCAAATCTTAACTTGTATGATCCCGGCCGTCCTTCAACTTTTTGGCGTTTTGGAACTGCCCATGGCTGTCGAGGCCCCGG
>CAXBRX010000008.1:0-23759 GCA_963977835.1 uncultured Derxia sp. | reverse complement strand
AGTCGCTGAAGCAGAGCGAGCAGCAGTTTCGCCCTGGACCAGCAAACGAAACTGCTGCTCGCTCTGCTTCAGCGACTCCTCCGCCAGCTTGCGCTCGGTCAGGTCGCGGGTAATCTTGGCGAAGCCGAGCAAGCTGCCATCCGGCGCCCAGATCGGGTCGACCACCACGTGATACTGGCGCGTCAGCCCGCCCCACGAATTCACCTCGCCAACGCCTTTGACGGAGCGGAGCTGCGTTCGCAGGTCCCAATCGTGGACGGTCTTGCGGGCCATGAGGTCGACGGGCCCCTCGACGAGGTATTGGTAGATCTCCCCGAACGCCGTGGCGACCGGGCCCAATGTCGGTGCGAGCCCGGCGGGAAGCCGATTGCGGACATCGGCCACGCGTTCCGTGACCAGCTGTCTCGCGAAATAGACCGCGACGCCATCGTCGAAGACGACCGTCACGAGCGAGAGTCCTGATTTCGAGATCGACCGCACTTCCTGCGCACCGGGTACCCCCATCAATGCGGTCTCGACGGGGAAGGTGACTCGTTGCTCGACCTCCGTCGCCGCAAGGCCCGGTGCCTCGGTCACGACGACGACCTGATTGTTCGTCAGATCCGGGAACGCTTCGACCGGAAGATCTCGATACGCGACGACTCCGGTCGCTATCAGGGCAGCCAGACACAGCAGCACGAAGAGACGCTGCCGGAGGTGTTCCCGGCTTTCGCCCCGGGCAACTTCACGTGGGACGACGACCTGCACGGTTGGGTGTGGACCACCTTCAACACGTACCAGTGGGACCTCAACTACGCGAACCCCGACGTGCTGCTCTCGATGCTGCAGATCATGGTCGACCTGGCGAACGCCGGTGTCGACGTGCTGCGCCTCGACGCCGTCGCCTTCACCTGGAAGCGGCTCGGCACCAACTGCCAGAACCAGCCCGAGGCGCACCTGATCGCGCAGGCGTATCGCGCCCTCATGGCGATCGCCGCACCGTTGATCGCCGGGCTGCCGCAGGGGTACGACACCAATCTCGGGAAGTGGTTCGACGAGGGCCATCAGCTGTCTGGCGGCGAGTGGCAGAAGGTCGCATTGGCGCGTGCTTACCTGCGCAGCGCTCAGCTACTGATCCTCGATGAACCGACCAACGGCCTCGATGTGGTGGCCACGCGCGCCTTGCGCCGCCTGCTGCTGCGTTTGCGCGATGCCGGCAAATGCATCGTGTTCTCGTCGCATGTGATGCAGGAAGTCGATCTACTCAGCGACCGCATCTATGTGATTGCGCATGGCCGCACGGTAGCCGACGGCAGCGTGTCCGAACTTCTTGCGCAAGCCGATGCACCGACGCTCGAAGACGCGTTCATCGCGCTCGCCTTCGGCGCCAGCACGCAAGCCGCCCCCGGAGCCCAGCCATGATGCGTGCCATCTTCGCCGTGCTGCGCAAGGAATTGATCGACGCGATGCGCGACCGACGCGCGTGGATGGTCATCCTCGTCAGCTCGCTGGTCAGCGGCCCGTTGACCCTGCTTCTGCTCGCCAATACCGTCAGCGATGTGGAAGCGCGTGCGCGCCAACGCGAGGTCTACATGGTCGGCGCCGAACGCGCGCCCGAACTCGTGAACTTCCTCGCGCGCCAAGGGCGCACCGCGACCGCGCCGCCGGCCGATTACACGGCGCGCATCGCCTCGGGCGCGTTCGCGCAGGCAGTGCTGGAAGTCGATGCCGATTTCGCGCGCGACTTCGCGCAAGGTGCCCCGGCGCGCGTGCGCGTGGTCTACGACGAGAACCGCTCGCGCAGCATGGCGAGTGCGCATGTGCTCGAATCCCTGGTGCAGGAATTTTCGCGCGAGGTGCGATCGCAGCGCATCGCCGCGCGCGGCGTCGCCCCGGCGGTGCTCGGCCCGGTGAATGTCGATGAAATCAATCTCGGCAGTTCGCGCGGGCGCTTCACGCAAATGCTGTTCATCGTGCCGATGATGACCTTGATCGCGGCCCTGGTCGGCGCGATCACGGTGGCGATCGATGTGACCGCGGGCGAGCGCGAGCGCGGCTCGCTGGAACCTTTGTTGATGAACCCGGTCTCCACCTTCACGGTGGTGGTGGGCAAATGGCTGGTGGTCAGCCTGTCGTCGCTCACCACCCTGGGCTTGAGCATCGGAAGCTTCACCGCCGCCGGCCAATGGATGAACAACGAAGCGCTGGCGGCCTTGTTCCAGTTCGGCCCGTTCGAAATCGGGGTCTTCCTCGCCTTGCTCGCACCTTATTGCATGTTGATGTCGGCCGTGCTGATGCTGGTCGCGACCTTTGCGCGCAGCTTCAAGGAAGCCCAGGCCTATACGAGTTATCTGGTCACGCTGGTCGGCTTCGTGCCGGCCATCACGGTGTTCCTGTCCTTGCGCGACAGCGTCTGGATGTTGTTCGTGCCGGCGCTCGCGCAGAACATGGTGTTGTCGCGCGCCTTGCGCGGCGCAGACATCGGCGCGATCGACATTCTCGTTCCCGGCGCGCTGTGCCTCGCACTCGCGGCGCTCGCGATCGGCGCACAAGGCTTCCTGCTCAGGCGCGAAAGCATCGTGTTCGCACGCAGCGCCTGATCCTCGTCTCTCACCGCTTCTTCAACCCACTTCATCATGAATACCGTCGTTTCATCCGCTCAACGTCTGGTTCGCGTCTGGGACTTGCCCACGCGCGTCTTCCATTGGGGTCTGGTCGCCAGTGTGGTCGGCGCCTTCGTCACCGCCGAACTCGGCGGCGATCTGATGGCCTGGCATTTCCGCTGCGGCTACGTCGTGCTGACGCTGCTCGCCTTTCGCCTCATCTGGGGTTTTGCCGGCACGCATTACGCGCGCTTTGCGAGCTTTCCGCCCAACCCGGCGGCGGCGCTCGCCTACCTGCGCGCGGGCCAGACCAACGGCCCCGGCCACAATCCGCTCGGCGCGTTCTCGGTCTATCTGCTGCTCGCGATCTTCTTGCTGCAGGCCGTCACGGGATTGTTCGCCAACGACGCGATCATGTGGGACGGCCCGCTGCGCCATCTGGTCAGCGACGACACGAGCGAGACACTGTCGAGGATCCACCGCGCCAACGAAATCGTGATGTACGCGGTGATCGGCCTGCATGTCGCGGCCTTGTTGTTCTATGCGCTGTTCAAAGGCCAGCGCCTGATCCCGGCGATGATCACCGGCGACAAGCTCGTCAATGCGGCCGACGATGCGCCGCAGGCCAAGGACGGCACCGCCAAGCGTTTGCTGGCCGCCGCGATCGTTGCGGTCTGTGCGGCAGCCGTGGCCGCGATCGTCTTGCTGCTCTGAACCGGCAGCAAAAAACAAAACGGCGCATCGCCGAAACGATGCGCCGCTGCGAACCCTAGGCCAGGCACGGCGACCACATCGCCGCGCCAGCCTTGCGCGCCTTATTTCTTGAAGGCGTCGTGGCAGCCCTTGCAGGTGCCGCCGGTCTTGCCGAGCTGACCCTTCAGGCCATCGAGCGTCGCCGAAGCCGTCACGAGCTTGGCCGACTCGGCCGTGAACTTCTCGCTCAATTCCTTGAACTTGGCCGATTCCTTGGCCGGATCGCCCTTCATTTCGCTGCTGACCGAATCGGGCACGAAGGCTTCCCAGGGCAGCTTGCCGATCGAGTCGATCAGGCGTGCCGATTCCTGTGCCTTGGCGGCGTCGAACGGCACCTGGCCCTTGACCATGGCGGTCAGACGACCCATGTGATTGCCCATGAGGGTGAAGGCCGCTTCGCGATACTTCTGTGCGTCCTTGGTCTTGGCGAATTGCGCCGAGGCGGGCACTGCCACTGCAATGCCGGCGACCAACGTCGCCAGGCCGAGCGCAACCGTAAGCTTCTTCATGCTTTCTCCTTGGAGTGAGGTTCGAGACGACGACACGCGATGAACGTGTCGTGTGCGCGATTTATTCCAGCACGCGCACGCGCTGCGCGAGTTCCGCAGCTTTTCCGATATAGCCGGCAGGCGTCAGTGACAGCAGTCGCTCGCGCGCTTCTTGTGGAATGGCGAGTCGCTCGACGAAAGCCCGCAAGGCCTCGGGTGTGATCGTCTTGCCGCGCGTGAGTTCCTTGAGTTGCTCGTAAGGATTGGCGACGCCATACCGACGCATGACGGTCTGCACCGGCTCGGCAAGCACTTCCCAGGCGGCGTCGAGATCTTCGGCCAGCTGCGCCGGATTGACTTCGAGTTTGTTGAGGCCGCGCAGGCAGGAGTCGTAGGCCAGCACCGAATAACCGAAGGCCACGCCCATGTTGCGCAACACGGTCGAATCGGTGAGGTCGCGCTGCCAGCGCGAGACCGGCAGCTTTTCGGCGAGGTGGCGCAGCAGCGCATTGGCCAGGCCCAGATTGCCTTCGGAATTTTCGAAATCGATCGGGTTGACCTTGTGCGGCATGGTCGAGCTGCCGATCTCGCCGGCCTTGAGCTTTTGCTTGAAATAGCCGAGCGAGACATAGCCCCAGACATCGCGATCGAGGTCGAGCAGGATGGTGTTGGCGCGCGCGATGGCATCGAACAACTCGGCCATGTAATCGTGCGGCTCGATCTGGATGGTGTGCGGATTGAAGGTCAGGCCCAGGCCTTCGACCACCTTGCGCGAGAACGCTTCCCAATCCACTTCGGGGTAGGCCGACAGATGCGCGTTGTAATTGCCGACCGCGCCATTCATCTTGCCGAGCAGTTCCACGCGCTCGATGCGCACGATCGCGCGCTTCAGGCGTTCGGCCACATTGGCCATTTCCTTGCCGAGCGTGGTCGGGCTCGCGGTCTGGCCGTGGGTGCGCGAAAGCATCGGCAGCGCCGCATGCTCATGCGCGAGGCCGACCAGCTTGGCATGCACGGCGCGCAACATGGGCACCAGCACATCGCGGCGCGCACCGGCCAGCATCAGGCCGTGCGAAGTGTTGTTGATGTCTTCGCTGGTGCAGGCGAAATGGATGAATTCGGTGGCCGCTTCGAGCTCGGCGTTGCCCTTGATCTTTTCCTTCAGGAAGTACTCGACGGCCTTGACGTCATGGTTGGTCACCGCCTCGATGTGCTTGATGCGTGCCGCGTCGGCCGGTGAAAACTCGGTCACGATCTGATTCAGCCGCGTCCGGGCCGCGGCCGAAAACGGCTTGAATTCCGGCAGCCCCAGATCGGACAAGGCGGCGAGCCAGGCCAGCTCGACCTGGACGCGCGAGCGCATGAAGCCCGCTTCCGACATCGTGTGCCCGAGCGCACTCACCTTGCTCGCATAGCGTCCGTCGAGCGGCGAAATGGCCATCAATTGCGCAAGCTGCGCGTGCGACACGTCGTCTTGTGCGTACGGATTCATCGCGTATTCCCCCTGGATCAAGGGGCGAGAGTCTAGCATTGGGCCCCTGCCGGGCCGGGTCAAAACCCGCTGTGTACGCCGCCGCACCTACCCTGTTTGCGCGAGCCATGCAAGCCCCGATGCGCCGATATACTCAGCCTCAAGCCCTCACGGATCACAACAACAATGAAGCTCATCGGCACCCTCACCTCGCCCTACGTCCGCAAGGTCCGCGTCTTTCTGGCGGAAAAGAAGCTCGACTACAAATTCGAGATCGAAAGCCCCTGGACGGCCGACACCAAAGTGCCCGAGTACAACCCGCTCGGCAAGATTCCCTGCCTGATCATGGACGACCATGGGGCGGTCTTCGATTCGCGCGTGATCGTCGAATACCTCGACGGGCTGTCGCCCAATGCCCGACTGATTCCGCAGAACGGCCGCCCGCGCATCGAAGTCAAGACCTGGGAAGCACTCGCCGACGGCATCTGCGACGCAGCGGTCGCCGCGCGCCTCGAAGGCCAGCGCGCCCCCGAAAAACAGGACGAAGTCTCGATCAAGCGCCAGTTCGGCAAGGTCGACGCTGCGCTTGCCGCCATGGCGCAAGGCCTGGCCGACAAGCCCTGGTGCGTGGGCGTGACGCTGACGCTGGCCGACATCGCCACCGGCGCCGCGCTCGGCTATCTCGACTTCCGCTTCCCGCAACTCGACTGGCGCGAGCGCCATGCGAATCTGGCCAAGCTTTACGAGCGCCTCATGCAACGGCCGAGTTTTTCTGAGACGGTGCACGTCGCCTAAAGCACGGGCGCAGCCGGCTCATCCCCCCGGCGCCCGGCACGGCGCAAAACTCTCGGCCGCCGCGAGCGGCCAATACACCTGGAACACCCGCTGTTCGGCACGGCCCGCGGGGCCGACGCCTTCGATCAGGTCGCCGGGATTCAGATAGCGCACCAGATTGCTCATCAAGCGCACTTCGGTATCGGAAATGCGTTTGACGATGTGCCAAGGCCGCAGATCCTGCGGATGCGCGAGACCTGCAGCGCCCAACAACTCGCCGAGCGCTTTGAGCGTGTTGTGATGAAAGCTCGTCACGCGCGAGGCTTTATCGGGCACATCGAGCGCGCGCTGGCGCCACGGGTCCTGAGTGGTGACGCCGGTCGGGCATTTGCCGGTATGGCAGTTCTGGGCCTGGATGCAACCGACCGCGAACATGAAGCCGCGCGCGCTGTTGCACCAATCGGCGCCGAGCGCGAGCGTGCGCGCGACATCGAAGGCGGTGACGATCTTGCCGCTCGCGCCGATGCGAATGCGATCGCGCAAACGCGCGCCCACGAGGGTGTTATGCACGAGCAGCAAGCCTTCCTGCAACGGCGTGCCCACATGGTCGGTGAACTCCACCGGCGCCGCGCCGGTGCCGCCTTCGCTGCCATCGACCACGATGAAATCGGGCGTGATGCCGGTTTGCAGCATGGCCTTGACGATCGCGAACCATTCCCACGGATGGCCGACGCAAAATTTGAAGCCGGTCGGTTTGCCGCCCGACAAACGACGCAAGGTCTCGATGAATTGCAGCAGACCGATCGGGGTGTCGAAGGCTTTGTGGCTCGCGGGCGAAACGCAATCGGTCCAGGCCGGCACGCCGCGCGCCTCGGCGATCTCGGGCGTGACCTTGGGGGCGGGCAGGATGCCGCCCGCGCCAGGCTTGGCGCCTTGGCTGAGTTTCACCTCGATCATCTTGACCTGATCGTCGAGCGCGCTTTGCACGAAGCGCTCGGCCGAGAATGAACCGTCATCGTTGCGGCAACCGAAATAGCCCGAGCCGAGTTCCCAGATCAGATCGCCGCCATGTTCGCGGTGGTAACGGCTGATGCTGCCTTCGCCGGTGTCGTGCGCGAAGCCGCCAAGCTTGGCGCCCTGATTGAGCGCGCGGATCGCATTGGCCGAAAGCGCGCCGAAACTCATCGCGCTGATGTTGAACACGCTCATCGAATACGGCTTGGCGCGGTCGGCACCGACGGTGATGCGAAAGTCGGTGTCGGCCACCTTCACCGGCGCGATCGAATGCGAAATCCATTCATAGCCGCGCGCGCCGACATCGAGCTGGGTGCCGAACGGCTTCTTGTCGAGTTCTTTCTTGGCGCGCTGATAAACGATGCTGCGCTGGTTGCGCGAAAACGGCCGTTCGTCGGTGTCGCCTTCGACGAAGTACTGGCGAATCTCGGGGCGGATTTTCTCGAAGAAAAACCGCAGATTGCCGAGGATGGGATAGTTGCGCCGGATCGCATGCCGGGTCTGCAGCACATCGAAGACGCCCACCGCGCTCAAGGCGGCAAACACCGCGACGCCCCACCATGCCAGCGACGCGTGCTGCGCCCAGACTCCACAAACCAGAAGCCCCGCCAGCGCGAGGACGAAAGCGGCGTAACGCGTAGGCATGACGACTCCGATGAGCGAGGAAGTTCGCAGTGTCTGCAGTTGCCAACATCCGCGCAAGTCGTGCTCACCCGCGCCAGAAACCGCGGCTATGATGACCGACCATGACCACCACGTCCAAGACCCTCCAGTTGTTGCAGGCCTGGGTGCAATCCGCGCCGAAACGTACCGAAAAAGTCGTCAAGCTTCTTGCCGATTCGGGCATCGACGCAGAGGAGCTCGAAAAAGAGCTGGCCCTCAAAATCGCCAAGCCAGAACCTGCCTCGGCCACGATCCCCACCTTCGACCCCGCGATCAAGCGGCCATGCTCACCGATGCTGGCCGAACGACTGCGCTTTGCCGGCAACATCGGCGACGCGAATGAGAAATGGCTGGGGCTCAAAGACATGCAAAAAGCCATGGCCACCAAACGCCTGCAAGGCGCGATCAAAAGTCTCCGCGACGATTGGGAGAACTCGGCGCCGGCTCGATTCGCGCCGGGCCAGCTCGGCTTGTTCGGCTATTCCATGGACGAAGACACCGATCTGACGCTGCTGGTCTGGGAAACCGACGATGCAGCGGAGCCTAAACTGGTGCGTTATTTCGGGCAGAGCGAACGCGTATTCAAGCATCTGGACGCGTTCTTGAAGTGGGCGAACACCTGAGCCGACGGCTCGCGCTTCATTGCACCGTGTGGGCGCGCAGCCAGTCGAGCTTGGCCGCGTACAAATCGTGTTCGGCGCGTGTCGTGCTGTTTTCCATCGCCACGCTCAAATGCTGACGCGCCTGGTTCAGATGTCCGAGGCGGTAATCGGCCAGCGCGAGCCAGAAATGAAACTCGTGGTAGTAAGCGGCGCGCGCAACCTCCTTGGCGAAGTATTCACGTGCGGCGAAAAAATCGCCTGCGCGCATCGCGGCCAGACCAAGGTCGAAGTAATGAAACGGCGGCTCGGGTTCGATGCGCGCGAGGGTTGCGGCGAGGTCTTGCGCCCGCGCGGTCTGGCCCAGATCGCCGAGCACTTGAATCAGATTCGACATGACAAGCGTATTGGCCGGCTCGACCGCGTGTGCGTAATCGAGCACGCGCAAGGCTTGCGCGGCATTCCCGTGCCGGCGGTAGATCACGCCCAACGTGTTGTAGGCCGCCATGAAGGTCGGCGTCTGCGCGATCGCCGTGCGCGCCCACCAATAGGCATCGTCGAGGCGGCCTTGCGCCAAGGCTTCGGCGGCGCGATTGTTCATGAACATCGCGAGCACCGTGTCTTCGGAAATCGAGCGTGCACGCGCGCGCCGCGCTTCTTCGGTCGGCAGGAAATCGACGACGAGCAGATCGGCATCATGGCTGCCGAACTGGGTGTCCAATGGCCGCAAACCCAGCACCAGGTTCACATGCCCGTTGGCGAACATCAATCCGCCGCTGCGGCTCCAGGTGTCATCGACGAGCACGCTCTGGTACTGCACCTGCAGATGCATCTGTTTGGCGAACGCCGCCGTCATGATGACGAGTGACAGGCAATTGCCCGAGCGCGCGTCGAAAGCTTGCGCCGCGGTGCGGGTCTGCTCGGTGTCGTAGGTCAGCTTGAGCTCGCCGCGTTCGTACAAGGCTTCGATCAGCGCAGCGCGCGAACCGACGCGAAACGCGCGCGGCTTGATGCGCTCTTCGAGATAGCGCTGCATCTCGGGGCTCAAGGCAAACACCGACCGGGCATCGATGGATACGCTGGGCGGCGCGAACGCCGCGTCGTCGAACAATTCCGAACGGACAGTCGGTACCGAGGGGGTGCTCGCGCAACCGGTCAGCACCACCAGCGCCAGCATGGCCAGCCCGGTGGCGGCGCACTCGCGGCCGCGGCGCACCCATTCGCGCGGCCCCATGCCCGACATCGATGCGCCGCGTGCCAAATCGTCGCTCATCATGCCTCCTCCACCATCGAACCTGGGGACCACCCGGGCTTGCGCCGTCATGCCGCAGCGGCAGCGCTGCCAGCGCCGATGCTAGACCGATTCCGGTCCCGCGTGGCAAAACCCCTCGCGGCGATGCGTCAAGGCTCGAACTCGACCTTGACCTCGCGTGCGTCGCTGGCGCCGTTCTCATTGACGGCGCGCAGCACGAAGCGCCCGCCATGGTCGGGATGCCAGGCGATCGCTTCGCCGGCCTTGACCTGCCCGAGAAAGCCCTGGTCGACGAACCAGAACACCGCGCCGCCATTGGCATCATGGGCACGCAAGTCGATCGCCTCGGGCTTGGACAAACGCATGGTGTAAGTCACGCCGCGCAAAGGCGTGACGATCTGCGGCGCGGCGGCCGGTGCATCGGGCGCACGTGCGCAATCGGGCAAAGGCGGCGGTGCGCGGCGCGGCATGCCGGCCTCGCGGAACACGCGCATCAAGTCGCTGGGCCAGAACTCGAAGACTTCCTCGCGCGTGGTCGGGCTCGGGGTGCACACGGCCTGACCGGTGCGGGTGTCGATGAGCACCGGCCGATGCAAAGTGCTGACGCGGATCGGCGATTTGCCCGGGATGAACCAGGTCGTGGCGCGTTGCGGGCACCAGGCATTGGGCAAATCGCCGCTCGCGGCGCAGACCTCGACGCGCGCCAGATTCTGCGGCGCGCGAAACGCCATCTCGCCCGGGTCCAGCCCTTGCGAGCGCAAGGCGTCGACGATGCGAAAGTACAGCGGCGCCGCGGCCTTGACGCCGACGAAACCCGGATTGGCGGTGTTGTCGAAATTGCCGACCCAGACCACGAGCACCATGCGGCCGAACACCCCGGCGCTCCAGGCATCATGAAAGCCCCAGGACGTGCCGGTCTTCCAGGCCACCGGCAAGCGCGACGGCGTGCCGGTATCGGGCCGCGGATTGTTCCGGAGCATGTCGATGGTGATGAAGGCCGCTTCTTCCGACAACAGCCGCGCGCCTTCGGCTTCGAAGCCCGCGTCATCCATCGCATCGCGCTGCTTGCCATTGCTTTGCGCACGGTAATGCAAACCGTGCATCACGCCGCGATTGGCGAGCATGGCGTACAAGCGCACGAGTTCTTCCATCGTGATCTCGCCGCCACCCAGCGAAAGCGCGAGGCCGTAATGCGATTCGCTGGCCATGCGCGTCACGCCCGCGCTGCGCAAAAATTCGTACAAGGACGGCGCTTTGAGTTTGGCCGCGACCGCCACGGCCGGCACATTGCGGCTGCGCACCAGCGCTTCCTGCGCGGTGATGGGGCCGACGAAACGGCCATCGAAATTTTCGGGGCTGAACGGTCCGAACGCGGTCGGCGCGTCTTTCAGAATCGTCATCGGATGCAACACGCCCTGATCGATCGCGAGCGCATAGATGAACGGTTTGAGTGTCGAGCCGGGTGAACGCTTGGCGGTCGTGCCATTGACTTGCCCGTCGATGCCCGCATCGTGCCAATCGGCCGAACCGACCACCGCCTTGACCTCCATCGTCGACGCATCGACGAGCATCGCGGCCGCATTGCGGATGCCGACATTGCGTTCGTGTTCGATGGTCTGGCTGATGATGCGTTCGAGCGTGTCCTGCATGCGCAGATCGAGCGCGGCGCGCACCTCGCCGGTGTTGCCGGCAGCGATCAAGGCATCGCACAAATGCGGCGCGCGAAACGGCAGCTCGGCAATGCCATAAACCTTGAGCGGCAAACGCAGATCGGCCGCGAAATGCGCATCGGCCGGATGCCGTGCCACCCAGGCCGCAAAGACGCGGTCGCGCGCGGCGAGCAAGGCATCGGGCGGTGTCGGCGCGGCGCCCGCCTCGGCGCGACCGGCCACCAGACGCTTGCGCGGATTTTGCGGAATGACGGCCAGCGCCAGCGCCTCTGGCAAGGCGAGGTCATGCACGCGCTGATGGAAATACACGAGGCTGGCCGCGCCCGCGCCTTCGATGTTGCCGCCGTAAGGCGCGTAATTCAGATAGGCCTCGAGGATCGCGCGCTTGCTGTAACGCGCTTCGAGCCAGAGCGCGGCGGCGATCTGCTTGAGTTTGCCGCGCACGCTGCGGCTATCGATGCCGTAGACGCGACGCGCCAATTGCATGGTGATGGTGGAACCGCCCTGGCGATTGCCGCCGAACCAGGTCGCGAAAGCGCTGCGCACTAGCGCGAACGGATTCACACCCGGATGCCAGTAGTACCAGCGGTCTTCGTAAAGCAGCACCGCTTCGGGCAGCGCAGGCGCCATCTGATCGAGCGGCACCCAGAGCCGGAATTGATCGTCGGATGCGAGACTCAGGCGCAGCAACTCGCCGCCCTGGGCATGGATGGCCGTCGAATGCGGCGCGATCTGCGACAAGGGCGCCGCCGGCAGCAAGCGCAAGGTGACGAGCACTGCCGCCAGCACCGCCGCGACGACGAGCGCGCGCCGCGGGCGGCGGCCTAACGTACCAAACCGCGCACCAACCCGCGCACCGACCCGTGCCGCAACGCGCGCCCACTTCACCATCCGATCCTCACTGCGCGGGCTTCTCCACCACGATGCTGCCGGCCGCCGTGCGCGCTTGCACATCGCGTTCGTACAACGATTCGCCATAGGCCGGCGGCACCACGAACTTGCCGGCATTGCTTGCCTTGATTCGATAGCTGAACTCTGCCGCGTTCTTGGTTGCGCTGCCGTACAACACCACACGGTCGTCGCGGATGTCGGCGTATTCGGCGTTCCAGTTGCCGTTGCGGCCGAGCGGGTTGTTCCAGGACTGCGGCGCATCGCTGGGCGCACCGCCTTCGCTGTCGGGCGTGCGCGATTGCAGCACCGGCTCGAAGCCGCCCGGCAGCAGATCGACAAGGGCCAGGTTGCCGATGTAATCGCGATCGATTGCACGCACCCGCAAGCGCACCGTGATCTCGTCGCCGATCTTCACACTCGTCACCGGCTTGCCCTTGGCGTCGAGGTATTCGCGGCTCAGTTCGATGCCGTGCTTGACCTCGCCCGCGGGCGGCGTCTTGTCGAAGCCCGCTTCGCTGAGCGCGTAATAGCCGGTCAGGTTGGCGTCGATGCCGAAGCGCAGCTTCGCGCTGCCAGGTGCGACGCGCACGCGCGGCACCAGGTTGTCGGGCAGCGCGAGCGGCTGCGCCTTGCCGGCCGCATCGATCGCCGCGATCGACAATTTGCCGAGCGCCTGATTGCCGATCGCATTCGCGTAAGCGTCGAGTGCGAGCACCGTCCAGGCGGCCGACAAGGTGTTGAACTGATTGTCGGCGATCGGTTTCATCATCGCGACCATGGCCTCGGGCGGCAGCGCCTTGGCCCGCGCCGGGAAATGGCGCGCGAGCACATACAGCGTGCCGGCATCGCGCACCAGCGGGTCGTAATAATTCTCGTAGCGGAACGGCTTGCCGCGTTTGACGAGCAATTCGGCCGGACCGGCGATCAGGCTGTTCGCAACGCTGTCTTCCTTGAGCAATTGATAACTCGCCGCAAGCCAGACCGCGACCAGATCGTCATGCCATTGCTTGGCGTACTTGGCATCGAGGGTCTGACGCAAGCGCGTGAGCACCGCCGTCGTCACCTCGCCCTGGCGGGTCAGCAGGTAGGCCGCATAGGCCCGCGTGCGCGCCGCGTACAGGCTGTCGGCCGGGGTGGACGTCAATTGCGCCAGATAGGCCAGGCCGTCTTGCAGCATGTCTTGCGGCACCGCCTCGCCGCGCTCGCGCGCTTCGAGCATCCAATGCACGGCATAGACCGAAGCGAATTCATCGGGCTGTACCGAGGCGTCCCACAAGCCGAAGCCGCCCTCGGCGTTCTGGCGCGTGCGCAGGACGCGCACCGCTTCGTCGATCGATTTGCCGGCCGGCTTGGTACCGGCCAAGGGCGCGAATTCGCTGCGCTTGGCGAGCACCATGCCCGGCATGGCCTGGCTCACCAACTGCTCGGTGCAACTGTGCGAGAAGTTGGCCAGATACGCCGACAAGCCGTTGGCCGCGACCAAGGGCAGCGGCGACACCGCCGCCTCGACCTGGCGATGTTCGGCGAACAGATCGCGCCGCACCGGCACTTCGGCCGAGCCCTTGAAACTGCCGAGCGTGAGCTGGGTGTAGTAAGGCGTGGCCGGCCGCACGCTGACCTCGGTGCTGAGTTTGGCGCTCTTGTTGCCGAGCGTTGCGCTGAAGGTCAGCGGCGCCGATCCCAATTGCGCCGCCGCACCGTCCTTGACCTTGACGCGGAACACCGCGACGCCTTCGCGCATCTCGCCGATCTTGAGCGATTGGCTCGCATTGCCGACGACCTCGAACGCGGGGCTCGCCTGCAGCGCAACCGCGACCGCGGGCTCCTTGCCCGAGCCGGGCACATTGTTGGCGACGCCGACACTGACTTCGAACTCGTCGCCCGGCGTGACCGCAAGCGGCGCATTGGGCGACAACACGAAATCGCCGCGCACGGTGGTCTTGGCCAGCGCAGTGCCGAGCTGGCCGTCATTGACCGCCACCGCCATCACGCGCAACGTGCCGTTGAAGGTTTCGGGCACGGTCCATTCGAAATTGCGCGTGCCGTTCACCTCGACGATGCCCGACCACCAGACCGCGGGCTGGTCGTGCTTGCGCTTGAACGGATTCAGATGCCGGCCCAAAGCGCCTTCGGCATCGCCGCCCGGCGCGGTCGCGGCCATGATCTTCTTGAACTCGGGCAGGATCAGATCGAGGATCTGCGAGGTGCGCACTTCGAGCGCGCGCTTCTGGAAGAAATGCCCGAGCGGATCGGCATTCTGGTAGCGCGCCACCTGCAGGATGCCTTCATCGACCGCGAACACCACCGCGCGCGTGGGCTTGGCGGCGGTGAGTTTCATTGCGACCTTCTGCCCCGGTTTGACCAACTCCGAGGTTTCGAGCTTGAGCGTGTTGGTGCGCTGGCTCAGATTGGTCGCGAACGGCACCGCCCCCCATGACAACGGACTCATGAAGATTTCGTCCGAGCCCGGATCGCGCACGAATTGCACGCTGATGTAGCCGTTGCCTTCGAAGTCCTTGGGCAGACGGATCTTTTGCACCGAGGCGACCTTGTCGGCCTTGAACCAGGTTTGCGCATAGACCTTGTCGCGCTCGATGGTGATGAGGCCGGCACCGGTATACGGCGCGCGGATGCTGATGGCGATCTCGTCGCCGGGCGCGTAGTCCTTGCGATCGAGCGTGAGTTCAAGCTCGGCATTGCGTTCGAGCGAACGCGTGACATTGCCCTGGCCCGCGACGCTGTACTCGACGCGATTGAGTTCGAGGCCGTCGGCATTGCGGATCACGTAAGCGAAATTGCCCGGGGCGTCGGTCGCGAGTGCCAGCGTGTTGCCGCCGGCCGCGATCGTGTAGGGCGTCTCTTTGAGCGTGACTTCCTTCTTGCGCGATTCGTATTTGTAGACGCCGCTGTCCTGCTTGGTCAGCACCGAAACGTATTTGCGCTCGACCAGCAAAAGCGTGAGCTTCTCGGCCGCGGTCTTCTTGGCCTTCGGATCGATCGCGATCACCGACACGCTGCGCTTGGAACCGCGCGAGACGAAATCGAGCGCGCCGTCGGGTTTGACGCCGACCATGAAAGGCAGCTCCGACACCAGCGTCGCAGCCTCGGCCGCCACACTGCGCCCGCCTTCGGGTTCGTAAGCGCGGGCGATGAAATGCAGCCGGTAAGTGGCGCGCGCGTACTTCGCCAGACCGAGGTCGAATTCGGCCTCGCCCTTGGCGTCGGTCTTGCCGTCGGCCAGCTTGTCGCTATAGCCCTCCTTGGCGCGCTGGGCGTCGTAAAAGACGTAGCCCTTGTGACTGCTGAAGGCAGGGAAGGCCGGCGTCAACGCGATCGTGGCTTCGACCCGGCGATTCTCGGCCGGCGTGCCGAACAGGTTCAGCGCACTCACACGCGCCTTCAGATCGTTCGGGTTCACCCAGCCTTCGGTCACCTCGCTAGACAAATGCGCGCTGACCTTCATGCGGTCGGGCTCGAATTCCTGCACATTGATCTGGGTCGAGCCGATCTGTTGATTGGCCCGGCCGTCTTTCACGGTGTACAGATTGACGGTGTAGCTGCCCGTGGGCGCGCTCGGCAAGGTGGTGTGCACCAGCTCATTGAAGCCGCCGGCCGCCACCTTGATGCGTTCGCGCTTGATCGACAACCCGCGCGCATCGAGCACTTCGGCTTCGAGCGGCAGACCGGCCAACGGCTTGGCGCCGGGCTTGGTCCAGTCGGCGCTCTTGATGATCATGCCGATGTGGAAGGTGTCGCCCGGCCGATAGATGCCGCGGTCGGAGAACAGATAAGCATTGAGTTGATCGGCCTGGCGCGCATTGGCCACGCCGCCGACATCGAAGCGCGAAAAATCGAGCTGACGATCGTAACGATTGAGCGGCAGGAAGCTGGTGTCGCCAGCCTTCTTGACCAGATACATCAAGGGCGAACGCTCGCGCGACAGATTGTCGAGCTTGGGGAAGCGGACCATGCCTTGCGCATCGGTGCTCTGGCTGTACAAGGTGGTGCCATTGCGCGCGATCACATCGACATTCGCGCCGGCCACCGGCAAGCCGGTATGGATCGATTGCACGAACACGACCTGGGTGCCGTCGAGCTCGCGCTTGACCACGATGCCCAGATCGGTGACGAGGATCAGGCGCTTGTCGACGCGATCACTCGGCGCCGTTTGCTGCGCCGATTCGCCTTCCGCGTTCGGCTCGCCCTCGGTGTTGCCGCCGTCGGCATTGCCATCCTCGCCGTCACCGGCATTGGCCTCGTCGGCAGGCTGCGCCTTCGCGCCTTCGGGCGTATAGCCTTGCACCGTCAACAAGAAGATGCCGCGCTTGTCGTCGCCGTCCTTCTTCAGATATTCGCCGACGTCCACCGCTTCGTAATGCGCACGGCCGCGTTGCAGATTGGGCAAGGGCACTTTGCGCTCGTAGCGCTCGGTCAGATCATCGGGGCCGATGCCGCTGTAGAACGAAGGCTTGTCGAAATTGCCCGACGATTGCGAGACCAGATGCTGCAACTGTCCGGGCAGCACGCGTGCGAGTTCGACGCGCACACCGGGCAGGTCGCGCACCAGCACGGCGACCTTCTTCTCGCCGCTCATCGACAACAACGCGCCCTGGCTCAGGATGCGCAACTCCGACGGGAAAGGCGGCACTTTGACGATGCGTTCGTCGCGCGCGCCGAGCAGATAACCGCCATAAGCCTTGGCGCCTTTTTCGACGCGCACGAACAGATAACGGCCGACATCGGCGCGGTACTTGTACGCATGCCCGGCCTCGTATTCGAGTTCGGTCGGCACGGCCGTGAGGTCGAGCTTGCGCGCGCCCTTGAGCGCCGCGTCGGTCACTTCCGACACTTCGTTCCAGGCATACGGCGCTTTGCGGTCTTCGGCCTTGGTCGCGGGGTGGTAAACCGGCAGCTCCCAGACCGAGAGGGCCGCGCCGATGTCCTTCTCGGCGATTTCGGTCGAGGTCTCGACCACCAGCACTTGTTCCGGATCGTTCTGGTCGTTGGTCACCACCGTCGGTTCGACCTTGTTGACCTTCAAGGAATACAAGCCCGGCACGGCCACGTCCTGGGCCAGCGCCTCCTGAAACGGCTTGCCGCCGCGCGCCGCGGTCACGCCTTTGTCGATCTCGACATGCAAGGCCGTGTCTTCGGCCGGGATCGGCAGATTGGCGCTGTGCAGATAAGCGTGCAGCTTGAATTTGTCGTAGGTGACGGTGAACTTGGTCTTGTCGGCACCCAGGCCCAGCACGCCCTTGGACGCACCGGCCAATTGCATGCTCACGCGCGATTCGAGCGCGGCCGGATCGACCGGATGGCTGAACTCGAGGTCGACCACGACTTCCTTCTGGCCCGGATTGACCGCGTCGACCGAGAATTGCGCGCTCGCGATCTTGGCGACGAAGGCCGGCGCATGAAAGGTGAAGTCGCGCGAGCTCAGGCGGATCTGGGGCGCGATCGCATCGCGCGCCAGGCTCACCTGATATTCCTCGCCGACCGGCCAATCTTCCTTGGGCAGGAATTGCAATTCACGGTCGCTGTTCCAATGCCAGACGCCAGCCACCGCGGGCGACACCTCGATGCCTTGCGCAACATCCTTGCCCACCAGCGCGAGCGGCGCCACGCCGCCGGCAAACTTCACCACCAGCGGATTGGGCCCAAGCGCATATTCGATCTCGGTGCGGCGCGGATCGACGACCTCGAACTTGACTTCGACCGGCTTGGGCTGCGCCTTCCACCATTTCCAGCCGTACCAGCCGCCCGCGCCCGCCCCCACGAGTACCGCCACGGCGAGGGCACCGACCAAAGGCCGCGCCGCCAAGGCTCGCAGCGCGCGCGCGATGCCGCGCCCGAACCAACGCAAATACCCGGGCGCCTGCCATTGCCAACGGCCGAACACCAGCGACAACAACGCGCCGATCCAGGCCAGAACGCGTGCACCCGCACGCGACAGCGCAGTCAGGAAAGCCATGGGTAAACCTTGTTTGAGATTGGGGGGGTGAGGACGCGGCGCGCGAGCGGCGTTCAGCGTTCGACCGCATCGATGATGCCGCCGCCCAGGCAGACCTCACCGTCGTACAGCACCGCGGATTGGCCCGGTGTGGCAGCCCATTGCGGCGCGTCGAAATCGAGTCGGAACGCAGCGCCGTTCGCTGCATCCAAACGCGTGAATCTACACGCGGCATCGCTTTGGCGATAGCGCGCTTTCGCGGCATATTTTCCGGGTTCGGGCGCGCTGCCCGCGACCCAGCTCGTCTGATCGGCGATCAGCGCCCGCGATTGCAACAAGGCATGCCCATGGCCTTGGACCACCACCAGCCGGTTGTTCGGAATGTCCTTCGCGGCCACGAACCAGGGCTCGCCCGAACTTTCACGGCTGCCGCCGATGCCCAGGCCTTGCCGCTGCCCGAGCGTGTAAAAACTCAAGCCCACATGCTCGCCGACCACCCGGCCTTCGGGCGTGACCATCTCGCCCGGCGCATAACTGAGGTAGCGGTTGAGGAATTCGCGGAACGGCCGTTCGCCGATGAAACAAATGCCGGTCGAATCCTTCTTCTTGGCATTGGGCAGGCCGATCTGTTCGGCTATGGCGCGCACCTGGGTCTTCGGGATCGCGCCGAGCGGAAACAGCGTTTTGGCGAGCTGCGATTGGTCGAGCCGGTGCAGAAAATAGCTCTGGTCCTTGGTCTGATCATGCGCCTTGAGCAATTCGAAGCGCCCGCTCGACGCGTCGCAAGCCTCCAGCGCCGGGTCGATGATCTGCCCGGCCGGCGTCACGCAACGCACACCGGCGTAATGGCCAGTCGCAATGCGTTCGGCGCCCATGCGCAGCGCATGATCGAGGAAGGCCTTGAATTTGATCTCGGCATTGCACAGCACATCGGGGTTGGGCGTGCGCCCGGCCTGGTATTCGCGCAAAAACTCGGCGAACACCCGGTCTTTGTATTCGGCCGCGAAATTCACCGCCTCGATCTCGATGCCGATCACATCGGCCACGCTGACCGCGTCGATGAGGTCCTGGCGGGTGCTGCAATACTCGCCGTCGTCATCGTCTTCCCAGTTCTTCATGAACAGGCCGACGACCTCGAAGCCTTGCTGCTTGAGCAGCCAGGCGGTCACGGAAGAATCGACGCCGCCGGACATGCCGACGACGATGCGCCGCTTGCTCACTCGCGTGCTCCATGCAGACCGGCATCCGGGTCTACGTAGACGCTCGGGTCGGCATGCAAGGCTTCGAGCGGCAACAGACGGCCGGCGCGCTGGTCTTCGATACAACGCAGCACCAAGGACGAGCGATGGCGCTCGGTACTCGCGCGCAATTCGTCGTAACTCATCCAGAACGCGCGGATGATGCCGGTGTCGAGCGTGCGCGTCGGGTCATGCGCGGTCACGGTGCCGACGAAGGCGAAGCGCAGATAAGTCACGTCGCGGTGAGTGCGGCTGGAGGCATACCGGCTCATGTAGGCGCCGAGCCAGCCGGTCGGCACGAAGGTGTAGGCGGTTTCTTCGAGGGTTTCGCGGATCGCGGCCTCGATCAAGGATTCACCCGGATCGAGATGGCCGGCCGGATTGTTGAGGCGGATCCCGTCGCTCGTATGTTCTTCGACGAGCAGATAGCGGTCTTCGCGCGGCTCGTGCACGATGGCCGCGACGGTGACGCTGGGCTTCCAGGGTTCGCTCAAAGCATTCATCCTCAAGGGGCGCTCATTGTAGCCGCGCCCTGTTTGGGTTTCATGCGCTACAGTCGCGCGGCGCCGCCAGGACGGCGCCTGCCCACCCTCCCTTTCTTCGCCCACCATGACTCTCGCCATCGTCGCCGCCATGCAGGATGAACTCTCGACCCTGCTCGACGACATGGGCCGCAGCGCGCAGCGCAGCGTCCATGGCCGGCGCGAATTCTTTCGCGGCGAGTTGTGGGGCACGCCTTGCGTGGCGGTGCTCTCGCGCATCGGCAAGGTGGCGGCGGCCGCCACGGTCACCACGCTGATTCATGAATTCGCGGTCGAGCGCATCGTGTTCACCGGCGTCGCGGGCGGCATCGGCGCCGGCTTGCGCGTCGGCGACGTGGTGGTGGCCGATGAACTCGTCCAGCACGATTTCGACGCGTCGCCGATCTTCCCGCGTCATGAAATTCCCTTGCTCGGCCTGACGCGCTTCGCGACCGATCCGGCGCTCACGGCCCGGCTCGAACAAGCCGCGCACACCTATCTGCGCGACGACTTGCCGCGCGAACTCGACGCCGCCGTGCGCGCCGAATTCGCGCTCGGCGCGCCGCACCCCGCCCCGGCCTGTCGGCGCGGCCTGATCGCCTCAGGCGATGAATTCGTCAGCGATGCACGCCGGGTCGCGCAATTGCGCGCCGATTTTCCGGACCTGCTCGCGGTCGAGATGGAAGGCGCGGCGGTGGCCCAGGTCTGTCATGAATTCGACTTGCCGTTCGCCGTCGTGCGCACGATTTCGGATGCGGCCGACGACAGCGCACATGTCGACTTCACGCGCTTCGTCGGCGCGGTCGCAAGCCGTTATTCGCACGGCATCCTGCGCCGCCTGCTCGCCTGAGCCCGACGGCGCCGCGCCCGTCAATGGGTGATGACGACCGGAATGCGGGTCTGGTGGATCACCTTGTTCGAGGTGCTGCCGAGCACCAGCGTGCCCAAGGCGCCCATGCCGCGGCTGCCGATGAAGATCAGCTTCGCGCCGGTTTCCTGCGCCACCTGCACGATCATCTCGGACGGATCGCCGACTTCCTTGCGTTCGACGTACTTGAGTCCGGCCGCATCGAGCTTTGCCCGTGCCGAGGCAATGGTTTCTTCCTGTGCCTGCGCGTAATACGTGTCGAGCATGTCGGCGCTCACCACGACGCCCATGCCCGTCAGCGGCGGCATGGGTACCTTGACGGTCAACAAGACGACCTCGGGCGCAGACGAAAATTCCTTGGCCATGGACACCAGAGTGTCGAGTGAACGATTCGACGCTTCCGATCCGTCGACGGCTGCCAATACGCGATCCATGAGTGGTTCTCCCGAGAAAGTGCTGTATTTCCTTAATCTAAATCCGCGTTGGGTCAGAATGCATGACACACGTCAGATTGGTCTGACGAACAGGATACCGCCATCGACGCGGCACGTATTTCCCGGCATTGAGGTTGCAGATGACGCAGCAACGTTCTTTCCTTCGCATGTTGACCCCGCGCGGCTTGCGCGACACTTTGCGCACCTGGCGCAACGTCCAGGTCGAACGGCAGTTGGACCCGATGGGACCGACGCCGCGTACCGGCACGTACGTCGCGCGTGAAGACGTGCGCATCCAGATCACGGCGGAAATGAACGACGAACTCTGGGGCTGGATGGCCGCGCGCGGCTGGCGCGAAATCGACCTCGCGACCGACCGGCGCCGTTATCGCGCCGCCATGCCTTCCGCGGTGGAAGAACTCGCGTTTGCCGAAACCGAAGCCGCGCGCGAACGCCTCGAGCGCCACATCCTCGAATCGGCGCAGATGTCCACCCTCGAACTCAAGCGCAAACCCGCAGCGCGCCGCGTCGCGTCCTGATCAAAGCGGCGCGAGCCGCTCGTCGAGCAGTTCGATCCAATGCCGCACCGGCATCGGACTGGCCGACTGCAAATGCCCGATGCAACCGATGTTGGCCGAGCACACTTCCTGAGCGCCGGTCGCCGTCAACGCGGCCAGTTTGTTGTCGCGCAATTGCGCGGCGATTTCGGGCTGCAACAAGGAATAGGTCCCGGCCGAGCCACAACACAGATGGCTGTTCTCGGGCAGGACCACATCGAGACCGATCGCCCGCAGCAGACTCTCGGCGCCGCCGCGCACCTGCTGGCCGTGCTGCAGACTGCAAGGCGGATGAAACGCGACCCGATGCGCGGGCGGCTGAGTCGCCGTCGTGGGCACCGGCCGCTGCACGACACTCGCGGCGATCTGGACCGCAAAACGCGGCAGGTACTCCGCCAAATCGAGCGTCAACGCACTGACCCGTTGCGCCTTGGCCGCGTAGGCCGGATCGTCGCGCAAGGCATGGCCGTATTCCTTGACCATCGCGCCGCAGCCCGAGGCGTTCATCACCAGCGCCTCCGCCCCCGCTTCGATCAAAGGCCACCAGGCATCGATGTTGCGCCGCATGTCGTGCAAGGCGCCGTCATGGTCGCCCAGATGATCGCGGATGGCCCCGCAGCATCCGGCCTTGGCCGTGCGCACCACTTGCACGCCGAGCCGGTCGAGCACGCGCGCGGTGGCGGTGTTGATGTTGGGCGCCATCGACGGTTGCACACAACCTTCGAGCATCACCACCTTGCGTGCATGTTCGGCCGTGGGCCAGGCGCCGGCCACGGGGCGCTTGGACAGCTTGTCGCGCAGCTTGGCCGGCAGCACCGGCCGCAGCGCGCGGCCGAGCGTCAAGGCCGGGCCGAACATCGGCGAAGTCAACCCGTTGCGCAACACGCTGCGCGTCATGCGTTCGCCGAGCGGTCGCGGCACCCGCGCATCGACGAGGCGCCGGCCGATGTCGATCAGGTGGCCGTATTGCACGCCCGACGGACAAGTCGATTCGCAATTGCGGCAGGTCAGGCAGCGGTCGAGATGCTGCTGGGTCTTGAGGGTGACGGCCTGTCCTTCGAGCACCTGCTTCATCAGGTAGATGCGGCCGCGCGGCCCATCGAGTTCATCGCCGAGCAATTGATAGGTCGGACAAGTGGCGGTGCAAAAGCCGCAATGCACGCAGCGCCGCAGGATGGCCTCGGCCTCCCGGCCATCGGGGGTGTCGCGAAGATCGTCGGCGAGTGCGGTCTGCATGAAGGTCGCTCGGGCGGAATCAGAACTCGGGGCACAAACGGCCGCGATTGAAAATGCCGGCCGGGTCGAACTCGGCCTTCAGGCGGCGATGGATCGCGAGCGTCGCCGCGTCGAGCGGCGTGAACACCGGCGCATTGCGCGGCTGCCCGGGCGCCGGGCGCCACCAGGTCGCGTGCCCGCCCGCGCTTTGCGCCGCCATGCGCACTTTGCGCGGATCGGCATCGGTCGCGAACCAGCGCAAGGCGCCGCCCCATTCGATGAGTTGTTCGCGCGCGATGCCCTTGAAAGCCTCGGGCGGCGTGGTCGGCGGCACGCTGATGCGCCAGACCGGTTGCACGGTCTCGAAATAGGCATCGGTCTGTTCGCGCACGCCGCTCCACAAACGCGCCGCGCCCTCGTCGTCGAAGGCTTCGCCGCCCAGACGCAGGCGCGCATTGCGCACCGCCGCCGGGGCGCCCGACAAGCGCACGAACAAACGCCCCATGCGCGCCGCGCCGCTCGCGGTGTTGCCGGCGTCGGGCAAGGCATGCCAGACACTCGCCGAGATCGGCAAGGGCTGTCCGGCCCAATCGTTGAGCTTGTTGATCGCGTCGTGCTCCGAGACATCGAAGCTGATCGTGGTCTCGGCCTGCGGACGCGGCAACACCTTGAGCGAGACCTCGAGCACGATGCCGAGCACGCCGAGCGAACCCGCGAGCAATCGGCTCACGTCGAAGCCCGCGACATTCTTCATCACCTGGCCGCCGAAATTCAGCACCTCGCCCTTGGCCGACATCAGCTTGGCGCCGAGCACGAAAT
>CAXBRX010000007.1:0-24276 GCA_963977835.1 uncultured Derxia sp. | reverse complement strand
CATCGCTCGGTCGGCGTAGCGGCGTCGCCGGCGCGCCGGGCGGCGCTGACGCTGGCCCTGGCCTACATCCTGTTTTTCGAGGCACGACTCGAAGAGGCCGTCGACACCATCAACCAAGCCCGCGATCTCGCGGCCGCGGCACGCAGCACCGACCTCGAAGCCGAATGCGACGCGACGCTGGCCTTGTTCCATACCCGCTCGGGCAAGATGGAAGACACCGTCCGGCTCGCACGGCGCGCGCTCGCGCTGGCCAGTGAAACCGCCGATGCCGTGCGTTACCGCGCGCATCTGGCGCTGGCCACCGTCATGCAGGTGGCCGGACTGCCGGAAGCCTTTGCCGAATACCGCGCCGCGCGCGAATGCGCCCGTCGGGTCAAGGACGATTTCGCCGTGGCCGCCGCCTTCCATCGCATGGCGGTGGCGCAAGCGATCGACGCGCGCCAGCAGTTCGAGGCCGGACGCATGCAGACCGAGACTGCGCGCCAGGCCATCGTCGGCCTGCAATCGAGCATGGAAATGACGGCCAGCATCGCGCCCGCGGCGACCAAGGTGGTCGACGGCCTGATGCTCGCCCAACTGTATTTGCTGACCGGCGAACTCAACCGCGCCGACGCGCTGTATGCCGAATTGCTGCCGCGCGCGCGCGCCGAAGGGCATGGGCCGGTGATGGCGCATGCCTATGCGGAATACGCGAGTTGCCAGGCCAAGGCCGGCCGCCCCGACCTTGCGCGCGACTTGCTGCGCGAAGCGCTCGACTACGATCGCCAAGGCCTGGACCCGCTGTCGCGCGGCGTGCTCTACCGCGCGGCGGCCGCCACCTACCAGGCGCTCGGCGAAACCGACGAGGCCGCACGCTTCGACGCCCTGGCGCACAAAGCCTGGGACGAATTCGCCGCCAAACAAGCGCAATGGCGCGCACTGCTCAAGATGAATGACGGGGTTTGATATGCAATGGGAAGTGGTGATCGGCCTCGAGACGCATGCCCAGCTCTCGACGCAAAGCAAAATCTTCTCGGGCGCGAGCACGGCTTTTGGCGCGGCGCCCAACACCCAGGCCAGCGTGGTCGACCTCGCGCTGCCCGGCGTGTTGCCGGTGCTCAATGAAGGCGCGGTCGAGCGCGCGATCCGCTTCGGCCTCGCGGTCGGCGCGACCATCGCGCCGCGCAGCATCTTCGCGCGCAAGAATTACTTCTACCCCGACCTGCCCAAGGGCTACCAGATCAGTCAGTACGAAATCCCCGTGGTGCAAGGCGGATCGCTGACCTGCGTGGTGCCGCTCAAGAACGGCGAAACCGCGGTCAAGACCGTGCATCTGACCCGCGCGCATCTGGAAGAAGACGCCGGCAAATCGCTGCACGAGGATTACAGCGGCATGTCGGGCATCGACCTGAACCGCGCCGGCACGCCCTTGCTGGAGATCGTGACCGAGCCCGACATGCGCTCGTCGGCCGAAGCGGTCGCTTACGCCAAGGCCTTGCACGCGCTCGTGGTCTGGCTCGGCATTTGCGACGGCAACATGCAGGAAGGCTCGTTCCGATGCGACGCCAACGTCTCGGTGCGCCCGGTGGGCCAGAAGGAATTCGGCACGCGCTGCGAGATCAAGAACCTCAACAGCTTCAAATTCCTCGAAAAAGCCATCGATTACGAAGTGCGCCGCCAGATCGAATTGATCGAGGACGGCGGCAAGGTGGTGCAGGAAACCCGGCTGTACGACCCCGACCGCGACGAGACCCGCTCGATGCGCAGCAAGGAAGACGCGATGGACTATCGCTACTTCCCCGACCCCGATCTGCTGCCGCTCGAAATTTCGCCCGACTGGATCGCGCGCGTCAAAACCGAGATGCCCGAGTTGCCGGGCGCAATGCGCGAGCGTTTCGTGCGCGAGTACGGCCTCGGTGATTACGACGCCCAGACCCTGACCGCGGGCAAACCGCTGGCCGCGTATTTCGAAGCGGTTGCCCAAAACGTCGCCGACAAGAAAGCGGCCGCCAATTGGGTGATGGGCGAAGTCTCGGCCGCGCTCAACGAAGCCGGCATCGAGATCGACCAGGCGCCGGTCTCGGCCGCGCAACTTGCCGGGCTGATCGCGCGCGTGCTCGACGGCACCATCAACCTCAAGACCGGCAAGGAAGTGTTCGCCGCGCTCTGGAAGGGCGAAGGCGCGAGCGCCGATGCGATCATCGACGCGCGCGGCCTCAAACAGATCAGCGACGCGGGCGCGATCGAGAAACTCATCGACGAAGTGCTGGCCGCCAATCCGAAGCCGGTGGCTGAATTCAAGGCCGGCAACGAGAAAGCCTTCAATTCGCTGGTCGGCCAGGCGATGAAGGCGACCAAAGGCAAGGCCAACCCGGCCCAGGTCAACGAAATCTTGCGGCGCAAATTGGCGGGCTGAAAAATTCGTCAGCCGCGTTCGCGCGGCTGGCGCTACCAGCGGCCGATCGACGCCAGTATTTGCGCGAGGTTGTCCGGCCGGATGATCTCGTCGGTGCTGGCGAGTTCGGCCGCCGTCCACCAACGGTGGGCCACCATCACTTCATCCTCGAGCGCCGTCCATCGATCGCGCGCGATATCGCGGCTCGGTGCGCAGACGACGAAGAAGCGCTCGTCCGCGAGCACCACTTCACCGTCGGGCATGGTCATCGGAAACTCGCGCGCGTGAACCGGGTCGCCGAGGCTGGCGACCGTGATGCCCGTCTCTTCAAGCAACTCGCGCACGCCCGCGTCGGCGAAAGACTCGCCGGGCAACAGCCCGCCGCCGGGAGTTGCCCAGAACGCCTGACCAGCCAAGGCACCGCGCGCATGCGAAAAATGAAACAACAACAGGCTTTGCGTCGGATCCAGGACAAGCAGACGTGACGAGGCGCGTCTGCGCATCGTTAGTTAGGGCCAGGCCGGATGCTTGACCGGCCACGACCAGGCTTCGCGCGTCGCGGAGTTGATGGTGTAGCCGTTGACGGAACCGAACCATTTCTTGACGAGCTGGGCGGTCTCGCCGCTGGTGGTGAGTTCGACCATGCCGGCGTCGAGCGCGTTGAGCAAGGCGAGGTCGGACTTGCGCAGCATGACGGCGTACGGTTCGATGGACAGGAAAGCGCCGGTGCGCACGAGCTTCTTGTCGAGCTTGGCGGCCGAGATGGCGCCGGCCAGCAGCACGTCGTCGGCCACGAAACCGTCGGCCGTCCCGGAGACGACGGCTTGCACACCGGCATCGTTGGTGGGGACTTCGACGATGGTGAACACGACGCCGCTGGTGGCGAGCACATCCTTGCGCTGGGACAGCAAGGTCTTGGCGGTCGCCCCCGCCACGACGGCCACCTTCTTGCCGTTCAGATCGGCGTAGTCAGACAGGCTGTCGCCCTGGCGCTTGGCCATGCGCACGCCGGTCACGAAGAAGGGGTAGGAAAAAGCGAAATCCTGCTCGCGCTTGACGGTGTCGGTGGTCGTTCCGCATTCGATGTCGATCTTGCCGTTGCGCAAGAGTTCTTCGCGCGACTTGGAATTGACCGGGACGAATTCGGCGGTGACCTTGTGCTTGAGGCGCCGCTCGATGCTGGCGACCAGGCGCGTGCAGATGTCGACGCTGTAGCCGCGCGGGTTGTTGTTGACGAATTCCGAGAACGGAGGCGCCGACTCGCGTATGCCGACATTGATGCGTCCCGATTGGTCGATGCGCGCCCAGGTCGGATCGGTAGGATCCGCCGCCGCTGTTTGCGCTCCGAGCACGGTGACCAGAACTGCACCGACCCACTTCGCCCACGCCAGTGTCATGCCTACATCCTCTTTCAGAAGCACCGGCCGAGGCGCCGGTATGTCATGGAATTGCCACGACTACGCCGCTGTTTCCTCGCTTGCCAGCGCAGTCGCTCCGGGTGCTGCAGCCTCGGCGAGGCTCGGGACATTCGCCTTGTGGGTGAGGGCGAGAGCCGGCTTGGATTCACTGCGGTCGGAGGTGACGAACATCCAGGTCGCCACGATCACCATGCCTGCGGCGATCGCATCCTGCGCACGCAATGCCTCGTGGGCGATGAACCAACCGCCGGCACACGAGAACAGCACCGAAAAGGCGTTCATTAAAGCGACACCACGCCCGATGCCATTGCGCGCGATCAATCGAATCTGTAAAGGCAGCATGCCGAGTTGCCCCGCAAGCCACAGGGTAAACCACGGCGCACCAATTGCGTCCCAAAACGCACCGTACTCGCGCAAAGACATGCGCGCGTAGATGTCGAGGGCCGAAAAGAGTGCTTGTACGAAAGCGATGTACAACAGGTCGCGGGGCTTGACGGTCATGCCAGCCCCCGGAAGACGATGGCGATGATGATCAGGCGCACCGCCGCCCATTCGCGTTTGGTCAGGCCCTCACCGTGCATGACCGCCACCAGCGAGGACATCGACACCGCCGAGGCGGCGAACATGGTCGCGGCGACGCCGACCTGGACATGGATCAGCGCGAAAAGACGCGTCATGAGCCCGCCAAAGCGCGCCGGCAGGTAATACGGCAGCCAATCGCGCATCCGGTTCAGCGCCATCAGATTGCCGTGGGCGCGCAATTGCCTGCGCACGATGGTGTCGGCCAGGGTGATGAACACCTGGGCGACGAGAATGATCAGCAACTCAGTCATGCCGGTATCTGCTCCATCAGATTCGATGTCGTGAAAGCCACCGCGACCGCGGCGGCAAGGACGGCAATTCTCCCCGCGCTGAATGAAACTTCGACAACACCGTCACGCAAACGCGCGACCCTTGTTCACGTTCATGCAGACAGCCTGCGACGCCCTGCACCGATCTGACCAACATTCGTTTGTCATGCCGATATAGCACGTAGCAACTTCGGGCACATGAGATTCACGCCGCGATGAATTGCGGCCTTTGTCCTATATGCCGTGGCGGCTTCACCCGCCTGTCTGCGTGTACCAGACGCACCTGCAACGACCGTTCGCCCCGTCGCATGACAATTCAGCGCTAGGTGGTTGACCTAGCAGCGTTCGCAAATCACGCCTAGAAAAGAAAACGCGCGTCGACTCAACATCGCCGCGCGCCGCGTCAAAAACGTCATCGCCGGACCAACCCGCACAGATTCTGCGGGCTCAAGACTTCGGTCGTTGACGCCGATCAAGCTTCAAACGATCAAACTGCATCGGAGTGTGAAATCCGCTTTCGCGCACGCCGCGCAAATATGCTAAGTGCGCTCAACGCGCCGCATTGCCGACCGGTGTCGATGAATTGGGTACATCGACGATCGCCTGCCGAAGCTCACGCAGCTTCAATTTCACGATCGCCGCGTTGGCGCGTCCCATGCGCACCAGGATCTTCTGCCCGGCCGACAAGGCCTCGAGCTGCGGATCGGCATAGCGGTACATGACTTCGGGCTGCACCAGCGCAATCGGCGCACTGACCTCGGGCGCCGCGAGCAGGTCGTCGATGGTTTGCACGAGCCGATCATTGAAATAGCCGCGCGGATAGCCGAGCTCTTCATAGGCTTGTTGAAACAACGCGTAGTGGCGGCGGTAGAGCTCGGCGAGTTTGGCGATGTCGAGCTTGCGCACCATGTCGACATAGGGCGCATAACGTGCCGCATTGGCAGCGGCGATGGTGCGCGCGTCGTCCGCACCCTCGGTGAGGAAGCTGCCTGGCGCCGATCGCACCGGCCGCGATTGCGCCGACATCCTGGCGCGCGGCAGATTGTCGACCGTGACGACGATGCGTCGGATGATGCTCTCGGGCACCCACCATTGCGCGAACGCATGCTCGCCGATCAACCCGGTCAGCGCCGTGCGCATCGCGCTGTCGCTCATCGCGAGGCTGGGCAAGGAAGCGGGCGCCGGTCCGGTGGACGCACCGATGGGATAGTGCGTCGCGGGTTCGACCGCATTCGCAGGCGGCTGCACCGGCGCGGGCGGCACTTCGGCCGCAACAGGTGCCGGCGGCGTGCCGCGCCAATACCGGTAACCGTAATAGCCGCCTGCGGCCCCGATGACGATGACCACCATCACCGCCGCACCCCATGCCAGCGATCGGTTCATGTACGCCTCCCGTGCGAGCGCTGCGATCCGCGCAGCATCTGGATTGTCGGCGCCCAGGAGGAAGGGCGAGCGACGGCTCGGCGGTGAGGATGTAACCTGATGTCGACGCGAAAGGCCGGACGGATCAGGCCGCGAGTCCGATCAGATCGGCGATCACATGCGCGCACACCACGGGCCACAGACGATGGGTGCGCCAGTAATAGGTGCCGAGCACGACGCCGAAGATCGCGACCGAGACCGCGCCATGCGGACCTTGATACACGTGGTACAGAACGCGCAGCAGCACCGTGAGGCCGATGGCGAAACTGCCGCCGCGGCGCGCCAGCATCGGCATGACGAAGCCGAGCAGAAAGAACTCTTCGTACGCGCCATTCACGATGGCCACTGCGATGATGGCCGGAATCGAGAATTGCGCCTGCTCGACCAGAACATCGATGGGCTCGGCCGTCGGCGCCGGGTCGATGAGCAGCCACAACAACCAGATCGCGAGCGCGAGCCCTGCATAGAGCACGGCACCGATGGCGGTGTCGCGCGCATTGGGCCGCGGCACGAAAGCCAGCAGGTGGTAGCCGCGCAAATGCAGATACATGAGCGCGATGCTGCCGAGCATGACTTCCTGGACGATCATCGCGATCAAGGACGCATCGGTCGCAACGTCGGCGGGCCCTGAGGGGGCGCCGGCATACGCCATCGCCACCGATTCCACGATGAAGATGCCGAAGCAGATGAAGGTCACCACCGCGGCATCGATCCATTGCGCGCGTTCGCGCTCGTCGGGCGTCATGTGCGCCTCGTCCGGCCCGCAGACCCGAGCCAATCGCTGAGGTGGCGCGTGGCCAGCATCAACAGCGCCACGCTCATCAAAGGCAGCCAGACCCAATGAAACTCGGAGCGCAGGATCTCGACCCCGCGATGCGTGAAGAAGCGCGACAGGCTCAGGCTCGATACTTCGATCACCTGCCAGGGCGCGAAAAAGCGGGTGTCAGACAACGGCCAGAAGAATGCGATGCCCTTGCCGCCGGTGGTGAAGGCGTCGAGCACGCCATGCGAAGCCATCGCGATGAACAGGAAAACCCACGCGCGCTTGAACCCGGTGCCATACCACCGGTACAGGCACGCGCCGAGCAGGCCGACCAGCGCTGCGCCGAACAAGGAATGGCTGAATCCGCGATGCCCGAATTCGTCGGCATAGGCAATGCCGAACCGGAACGCGATCACATCGAGGTCGGGCAGGATGGACGCCACGATGCCCGCGGCCAGCAGCCGCGGTGGCACAACTTTGTTGCCCAAACCCACGGCCAGTGCGATCGGCACCGCCGGATGCGTCAAGATGGTCGGCATGTCTTACCCGCCGTCAGCACGCCAACGGCGGTACGGCATTTCAGTGAAGCAGCGCGAAGATTACCCCAGGCTCGCACCGCGGCGCTCAGGGGCTGCCGATCTCGGGCCGTGCGACGAAGCGGATGCGCTTGAGCCTTGCGCCATCCCAGACGAAATAAGAAATGCCGCGCAACTTCGGGTCTTCGTTGATGCCGCCGATGACCATCAGCAGCCGACTGTCGCGGCGGTAACGGACCAGCCTTTGGTCGGTCTCGAAGATGGCGTTGTCGATGTTGTTGACGTCGATCGACTGGAATTGCGGCGGATGGAAGACGCGGCCGGTGATCGCATCGATGATCGCGTACTCGGAACAGCCCGATCCGCAGCCCCAGCTCGCGATCGTGTAATGGCCCGCGAAGTCGGGGCCTTCCTTGGCATTCATCCGCAGCATGGTGCGGAACAGGCGCGAACGCGGATGGCTGCGCACATCGGGCGCCGCCGGTTTGCCCTTGAAGCCGGTCTTGACCTTGTAATCCTCGAAGCGCGGCGCATCGGCAGGGATGTCGGACAAGCGAATGGTGGCGCTGTCGAACCAGTCGGGCTCGGGGCCGCATTGCGTCAAGGCTTCGCGGATCGCGAACGCGAGCACCTGGGCCTCGTCGGGGTTGGCTTGTTCGGCCGAGGCCGCGGCGCGGACCGCGGCTTCGTCGGGCCAGCGCTCGAGCACGCCGCCTTCGACGCACACACGCTGTTCCAGGGGCGACCGGGCGCGCAATTGCGTCAGGAATTGTTCCGAATAGCCAGGCACCGGCGTTTGCGCCTGTGCCACGGGAAGGTTCGCCATCCATAGCGCCGCCCATGCGGCGGCACACGTAACACTGAACTTGATTTTCATTGCGGGAAGAAACGAGAAAGTCGAAAGCGCGGCGCGCGTCAGCCGGCATGCGCCGACGCGGCCGTCGGTGGTCTCAGGCGTCAGCGGCGTCCACCAGCCCGCCGTAATCGTCGGAGTAGACGTACTGCCCTTGCAGCACCGCGTCGACGTAGGCGGAGAACCAGGCGGCAAAACTCGGGGCGCACAAATCACGCTCGCCCGCGTCGTGCCACATCGTGATGATCTGGCCGCGCGTGCCGCCCTCGGCCGGATCGAGATCAAGGCACAGATGGTCGCCGCCGCCATTGTGGGTGAACGGAATCCAGGCCGGGTTGTACCAGTCGTCCTTGATGCCCGGCCCAGGTTCGGAGGTGAGCCCAACGAATTCGCCGAGCAGTCCTTTCCAGACCTTCCATTGCGCCAGCACGCCGGCGGTCGAGAGGAATTCCTGGCCATCGAACATCCCGCCATAGAAATCGGCGCGCTGGCCGTTGTGCACCTTCAGGCACGCCACGTAATCGGGCGGCAAAACGACGCCCAACGCTTGTTCGAGATCGGCGATCTCCTGATCGGTGGCTGGCGGATTGAGTCCGGCCAGACCTTCGGGCCAATGCTCGGCCAGCCAGGCTTCGAATTGCGTCCAATGCGTTTGCATGTGATGTCCTTGATTGGGTAAACCTCGGCAACAGCGCAATGGGCGCCCTGCCATGTCGCGCGAATCAGGTCTTCATTTCTGCGCCGCAGCAGCGAGATCGGCCTGCTGCTTCTTCCAGGCAAGGAAGCCGCCCGCGACCGAAAGCGCCTTGGGATAACCCAGTGAGCGCAACATCGCGGCGGCAGCCAGACTGCGCCGACCGCTATTGCAAATACACAGCAGCAGGTGATCGCGCCCGTGATGGAGCTGGTTGATCGTGGTGAAAAAGGTCATTGCATCGATCTCTTTCGGCTTGCCTGCATCGAGGATGTCCTGCTCGTCTTCGGACAAGACATGACCAAGCATGCGTTTGACCTCGAACAACGGGATGTGAACCGTCTCCGGGATCGCGCCTTTGAGTTCGATCTCGAACGATTGACGGATGTCGATCATGGTGGCGAGTCCCAGGCGACATAACTCTTGTGCAGCGCCCAATGAAATCTCGAGCTGCTCAGGCGCGTGATGCACAGACTGGTCTTCGGTGGACATGAGGTCTCACTCCGTCGTTATGCCACGGGCCGTGGCGATCGACATCCATTGTGAACCGAGGCCGCAACAGACGTCGCATCGCCGCGATCGTCACTCCGTGACTGGTGCGCCCTGCTTCTTGAAGCGGAACCCGACTTCCTTCTTTTGCACCACGCACCCGTCGCCGGCCGGCATGAGGAAGATCTTCACGTTGTCCTTCTGGAACGCAGAAATCTTCTGGTTCAGCTCGGTCTTGTATTCATAGCCGGTCATGAACGATTCCTTGCTCGCCGCCATGCAGGTCTTGTCGACGAAGAAGGTGCGCGTGTATTCGTAGGTGCAATTGCCGTCGGCGGTCGGGGTGACGGTCAGATCGATCAGATGGACACCATCGGAAAACGTCAGTTCCATGGTGGTCGTGAACGGCTGGACGTCGGCACCTTCCTTGGCCCATTGCGACCAATGCCCGTAGCGGACGTTGTCGCCGAAGAATTTCTCCAGCTCGGAGACCGCGGCGAGACAGGACTTGACGCCGCCTCCCTTGGCCGTCAACGCCACCTTGGGGTCGGCAAAGGCGGGAGCACTGAGGCACAACAGCGAGATCAACAACAGGCGCTTCATACGGAGGTCTCCTGAATGTAGGAGCCGCGATTGTCGGCGCAACCCGGCCGGGCACGATCGATCTGCGTCAAAGCGAACCAGCGTAGCCAACACGAAAACGACGACACCGCCACGCGGGCGGTGTCATGGGCACGCCCCGGCACACGCCGGGCGGCTGGCACTTCAAAGATAGAGACCGTCGTCGATTCCCATGTTGCGCATCATGTCTTCTCCCGCTCCGCTTGGATCAAGCGAGGCGCAGATTAGCCAGCGACAGCGCGACGCGGTATCCCATGATCGTGCGCATGGGCGCGCGTCCCCTGAACGCGTGACGCCGGCGCGCAGCGCCTGCCTCTTTACTTGGCGCCGGCCTGGACGAGCAATTGTTCGATCGCGCGCTGCTTCGCTTCCTTGGCCAGCGTCAGCGCCGTATCGCCGTCGGCGGCCTCGGCGTTGACGTCGGCGCCGCGCTTGATCAACAAGGCCACGGTCGACGGATGCCGGCCCTGGACCGCATTCAACAAAGGCGTCTTGCCGTCGCCGTCGCAGGACTCGATCTTGGCGCCGGCGGCGAGCAAGGCGTCGAGTATCCGGTCGCGTCCGGCGCTGGCGGCTTCGCTGAGGAAGGTAGGCGCGGACCGCGTGTCTTGCTGGAGGTCGAGCGGAACCTTTTGCTGGATGAGCCGTTGGACGGCGGCCAGATCGTCATGATCGATGGCGTTCATCATGGCGTCGTATTGCGCCTGTTGTTGTTTGTTCAGGCCGAAATCCGCGTGCGCCAGGTTGGCGCCAAACACGAAGATGGCTGCTGCGAGAAGTCGTTTCATTGCAAGACGCAAAATAAAAAATCAAACAATCCAGCCACGCGGCTGAACCCGTGTGGCTGAACCGGTTCAGGCTTCGTCGCGGCAGGCTCGCAACGCGTCGAGATCGGCCGCGACGATGGTCGGCAGATGCCGGCTGATCTTTTCGATCGGCCAGTCCCACCACGCGATCGCTTCGAGTTCGCTCACCACCTCGGGGGCGAAGCGTTGCCGGATCGGCCGCGCCGGATTGCCGCCCACGATGGTGTAGGCCGGCACATCGGAGACGACCACCGAGCACGAAGCCACGATGGCGCCGTTGCCGATCTTCACGCCCGGCATGATGGTGCTGCCATGCCCGATCCAGACATCGTTGCCGATCACGGTGTCGCCCTTGTAAGGCAGATCGCCGGGTTGCGGCATGACGCTTTCCCAGCCGCCGCGGAAGATCTGGAACGGGTAGGTGGAGAAACCGGCGAGCTTGTGATTCGCGCCGTTCATGATGAATTTGGTGTCGTGCCCGATCGCGCAGAACTTGCCGATCACCAACCGGTCGCCGATGAACGGGTAGTGGTACAGCACATTGCGCTCGAAGTCCTCGGAATTTTCGGGATCGTTGTAATAGGTGTAGTCGCCGATCAGGATGTTGGGGTTCTTCACCGTGTTCTTGATGAAGCACACCTGAGGAAAGCCCGGCATCGGATGCTTGTTGTTGGGACTGGGACCGTGCACTTGGATTCCTTTCGAGGCAAAAATATTCAGAGTCGCGTCCAGGTCTGCAGCACGCCGGCCAGATGCACGACGCCATAGCCGATGCAGATGACCGAACTCCAGATCAGGAACGGGGTGGCCTTGTCGCGCGCAAAGACGAACAACGGCACGATCGCCAGGCCGCGCAGCAAGTACACGCCGGTGATGCCGACCAGCGCGAGTTTGAGCAAAGGCAGCGCTGGCAGCACGCCGGCACCGGCCAAAGCGTAGGCGGCCCACCCGCCGAGGACCAGCGCGATCGCGAACGTCACCACGGCCGGGTACAAGCGCCCGGCCTCGGCCGCGCTCGCCATGCTTTCACCGGCACCGAAAAACCGGTACCAGGGCGCGCCGCCGAAGACGATCGCCACATGCAGCAGCGCCGCGATGCCGCTCAAAATGGCGGCGGCGATCAACCAGAGGTTGTAGTCAGGACTCATGCGACGGGTGCGGCAATCGAACGGATGCCGATCATTGTGCTTGAACGCCGGGCAATCTCAAGACATCTGTGCGGCCAAACCGACACCGCGGCCGGCGCTGCGCAACCGATGGTCGCCCGCGACCAGGCGGGCGCTGGCGCTAGTGCTAGCGGACCGGCGGCGTGGCGCCCGCCGGCGGCGGCATGCGCAACCAACCGAGCACCCGGTCGTTCTCGACATGCACCACGCCATCGGCGCTCGTCAGCGCAAACCGTTCCCGGGTCGCGCCGAACGGGCCGGCGTTCTGCTGGATGACTTCGACAAAATCGGGGCCGACCGCGCTGACGATGGCGACATGCCCGTAGCGATTGAACACCCAGGGCGCGAGCACGATCAGATCCTCGACCGCGGGCGCCGACGCGGCATGGTTGCGGTATTGAACCAGCCCGCGCTCGCGGTTCAACTCGCCGTCGGGCACGGCCGGCGCGAAGAAGTCTTTCGCGTTGCCCATCGCATTGGGCATCTTGTGCTGGAAGCGCTCGTAGTAATAGCGCTTGACGAACTCGACGCACTGGAATTTCAGGCCCAGGTTGTAGCCGTCGCTGGTCGTGGCGCGCCCGACGGTGCTGTTGATCGCCCCGTTGTAATAGACCGCGACGCCGTTGAATTCGTCGAGCTTGTCGCCGACCGCGTGCGAAGGATTGAGATTGAATCGCGTGACGACGAGGTAGCCGACGACGAGCAGCGCGGCGACCGCCATCAGGCCGATCTTGGCCAAGCGCGGCATGACGAAAACTCAGGCTTTCTTGACGAATTCCGACTTCAATTGCATCGCGCCGAAGCCGTCGATCTTGCAATCGATGTCATGGTCACCTTCGATCAAGCGGATGTTCTTGACCTTGGTGCCGACCTTCACGACCGAGGACGAGCCCTTGACCTTGAGGTCCTTGATGACCGTCACCGAATCGCCGTCCTTGAGCTCGTTGCCGACCGCGTCTTTCCAGACCCGCTTTTCATCGCCGGCCTCCGCTGCACCCGCGCGCCATTCATGGCCGCATTCCGGGCAGACGAACTGGCCGCCATCTTCATAGGTGTAGGCCGAATTGCATTGGGGACACGCCGGCAGACCGCTCATTGTTCTTCCTTTTCGATGACGCTCGCGCCGCGGACCTCCCGCCCGCGGCGCGCGAGTATAGCGAAGGCTCAGGCGCCGACGCGCTGGCGCGCGCGCCAGGCAGCGAGCAAGGCGCGCACCTCGGCATCGGGCCGCGCCGCCACCTTCCAGTACTCGGAGCAATCGCTCTTGCGTGCCAGCAATTGATGGTTGATCAATTCGCGCCGCAAGGTCACGTGGTCACCGAAGGCATTCGCGCTGCGCAGGATCGCGTTGACCTCGCGCTCGGTGTAGCTGCGCTTGGCCTCGAACAGCATCCACAACGGCCACATCGCCAGGCGCTGGATGGTGAACTTGGTCGGCCAGCGCATGAGCCGTCCTTGCGCATCGAATTGCGCGAGCGCGCGCCGGGCGTTGTCGGACAAGGGTGCAGGCTCGGCTGGCGGCGGCACCATGCTGGAAAGATCGGCCGCCACCGGCTCGGGCGGTGCCGCCTTCAAGGCTTGCAGATTGCGAAATCCGGCCGCGCGTGCGATCAGATTCTGCAATTCCACATGGCCGGGCAGCGCGGGATGCGCGGCAAGAGAACGCGCGAGACTGCGCGTGAACGAAGACAGGTCGTGAACGACCAAAGAAGTGGTTTGACGCGTCATGCGAGCTTGCTCCTGTATGGGCAAACTGCTCGGGATGCATCGCGTACGCAGACACGACGCCGGTGGTCGCCGACTTGCCGGAACCCTCAGCAGCTGCCGCAGGAAAGCGCGCAATTCGCTGTCATGAGTGACCAGAAGGAAATGGCAGGTTTAGCTCGCGGTACCCCGCGCGGCGACGCCTTGGTGAACTGCCGACCGAGGCAGAAGTTTAACGCGAGTCGGCGCAAACGCGGCGAGGCCGATTGCCGTCATGGCGAAGCGGCATGCCGAATATCCATCGACATCATTTGTCGGACAACGCGAGATTGACGCCCAACCCAGCAAAAGCCGAAGCGAAGCCGCGGCGCAGCCATGCCTGCACGCGCGGCGATTCGACCACCGCCTTGCGGAACAGATGCGCCAGGATTCCGTAGACGACGAAAACGGCGAATGTCATCGCCATGAAGACGCTGCTCAACACCAGCATCTGCCGCAGCGGAGAAGCCGCAGCAGGTTCGACGAATTGCGGCAGGAACGCCAGAAAGAAGATCGTGAGCTTCGGATTAAGAATGTTCAGAAGGAAGGCCTTGACGACGACGCTCGCTGCGGACCTTGCGGGTGCGCCGTCGGACAGCGCAAACGCCGCCGTGTCCTTCCATGTCATGACGGCCAGATAAAGCAGATAGGCCGCGCCCACCCATTTGAGCGCCTGGAATGCGAGGGCGCTGGCATGCATGACGGCGGCAAGCCCGAGGATGGTTGCCAGCAGATGCGGCACGATGCCGGCCGTGCACCCGAGCGCGGCAAACACGCTGGCGCGCCGTCCTTGCGCAATGCCCGTCGAGATGGTGAACACCACGCCGGTGCCCGGAATCAGCACGACGATCAAGGACGTGAGGAGAAACTGCAAGGTGATCATGTGTCTTCCAGGTTGCGTGGGAGTTAAGGTTCGAACGCCGAGCGTACAGACACTAGCGCAGCGACACACGCCGCGTCTATCGCAGGAGATCATGAGCCGATTTGCCAATGGCCCAATCAGTGCAGCCCGCCGCCAGCAGGCCGATGGCCGCCGCGGCGCAGGCGCGACTTTCCATCGCGCCGCGGGCGCCGAAGAAGGGCGGGCTGCCCGTGTGCGGGACGCGCACGGGTCGAGTCGGGGTAGTGAGCGCAGCGAACGGCCACCCCGGCGAGCCCGCCGCTTCTGAAGAAGCCCGCGGGGACCGCTCGCAGCGCGAGCGGCGCGATGGATGAGCGCCTGCGCCGCGGCGGCCATCGGCCTGCGACCATCAAGCGGAGCTACGCCGCCCTGCGCTGCGCTTCCAAGAACGCAAACACCCGCTCATCCAGACAAAACGCCACATTGAACCGCAGCCAATCGGTCGGCCGCATGTCGGCGAGGAACAAATGCCCCGGCCCGAGCATGATGCCGGCCTCGCTCGCGCGGATGGAAAGCTCGGCGCTGTCGGCAAAATCGGGGTGGCGCGCCCAGAGGTACATGCCGGCCTTGGATTCGCAGAACAATTCGAACCCGGCATCGACAAGGCGCTGCGCCACGGTTTGTTGCGCGCTCGCGAGCCGGTCGCGGATGGATTTCAGATGCCGGCGCCAGCGGCCTTCGGTCAGCGCGCCATACACGAGGCGCTCGCCGAGTTCGGGCGAGGTCAGGCCCGAGAGCATCTTGAGTTGCGCGAGTTCTTCGACCAGCTCCGGATTGGCGAGCACATAGCCGACGCGGATATTGGGCGAAATGGTCTTGGAATAACTGTTGATGTAAACGACGCGGTTGATCTGATCGAGGCTCGCGAGCGAAGGCCGCGGATCGGGATCGAGATCGGCGTAGATGTCGTTTTCGACGATGGTGATGTCGTGCTTTTCGGCCAGTTGCAGCACCCGGTGCAAATGCGACAGATGCGCCGAGGCGCCGATCGGGCTTTGCAAGCGCGGCTGGGTGAAGAACACCTTGGGCTTGTGTTCGACGATGGCGGCTTCGAGCGCAGCGAGGTCGTAGCCCATGGGCGTACGCGGCGCCGGAATGAGCTTGGCGCCCAGAAACCGCAGCATGAACATCAGGTTGGCATAGCCGGGCTCATCGACGAGCACCGGGTCGCCGGCACGCACCAGCCGGCGCGCGGCCAGGTCCAGCGCCTGGCTCGAGCCTTGGGTCAGCAACACCTGATCGACATTGACGGCGATCTCCTGCTCGGTCAGATGCTCGACGATCAGACGGCGCAATTCGCCATAGCCTTTGGGACTGCCGTAGCCGCCAAGCGCCGCATGCTCGGCCGAAAGTTGCCGCAAGGCGCGGCGCACGCCGTCCTCGAACAGCCAATCATCGGGCAGCCAACCGCAGCCGGGTTTCATTTCGAGATGACGGTTTTCGAAAATCTTGCGCAGATACCACATGGTGTCGAAGCCGCTTTGGACTTCGGGTGCGGCATCGGCGCTTGCATCGATGCGCGGCCGGCGCTTGACGAAAAAGCCCTGGTTGGGCCGCGAGACGAGCAGGCCTTGCGCGACCAGCCGGTCGTAGGCCTCGACGACGGTGAAGACGCTGACTTGATGCGATTGCGCGAATTGCCGCACCGACGGCACCTTGGCGCCGGGGCGCAAGGATTGCTCCTCGATGAGGCGGCGGAAACCGTCGACGATCTGGACGACGAGTGGGGTCGAGGATTGCGGGCTTAGGGTAAACACGGTGTGTACTGGTCGGGCGGCCTGCACAGGGGGCACGTGTGCGGGCATCGGTGTACATGGTAGCGCGTGCCCATGCTGCCTACAGTGCGCCTTCCCTATCCTGCGCTCTGGAGGCCACACCATGCATCGCGATCCCAACGTCAAACTCGACAATGCCACTTTGATGGCGCGCCGCCAGGCTGCGCTGCCGCGTGGGGTCGGGCAGGCGCAACCGGTGTTCGTCGATCGCGCCAGCAACGCCGAAGTCTGGGATGTGGAAGGCCGCCGTTTCATCGATTTCGCGGGCGGCATCGCGGTGCTCAACACCGGCCACAGCCATCCCAAGATCGTCGCGGCGGTGCAAGAACAGGTCGCGCGCTTCACCCACACCTGCTTCCAGGTGCTCGCCTACGAACCCTATGTGGAATTGTGCGAACGCCTGAACGCGCTGGCCCCGGGCCAATTCGCCAAGAAGAGCTTCCTGATGACGACCGGTGCCGAGGCGGTCGAGAACGCGGTCAAGATCGCGCGCGCCTACACCAAGCGCTCGGGCATCATCGCCTTCGGCGGCAGCTTCCATGGCCGCACCATGATGACCATGGCCCTGACCGGCAAGGTCGCGCCCTACAAGATCGGCTTCGGTCCGTTCCCGGCCGAGGTCTATCACGCCAAGTATCCCAACGCGCTGCACGGCGTGAGCATCGATGATTCGATCGCCTCGATCGAAGCGCTGTTCAAGTACGACATCGAAGCCGAGCGCGTCGCCGCGATCATCCTCGAACCGGTGCAAGGCGAAGGCGGCTTCTATGTCGCGCCGCCCGAATTCGCGCAACGCCTGCGCGCGCTGTGCGACAAGCACGGCATCCTGCTGATCGCCGATGAAGTGCAAACCGGCGCCGGCCGTACCGGCACGTGGCTGGCCTGCGAACGCTGGGGCGTCGCCCCGGACATCATCACCATGGCCAAGTCGATCGGCGGCGGTTACCCGATCTCGGCCATCATCGGCCGCGCCGAAGTGATGGACGCGCCTGCCGCTGGCGGCCTGGGCGGCACCTATTCCGGCAATGCGATCTCGTGCACGGCCGCGCTCGCGGTGCTCGATGTGTTCGAAGAAGAAAAGCTGCTCGCGCGCAGCCTCGCTTTGGGCGAGCGTCTGATCACCGGCCTCAAGAAGATCGCCGCCAAGCATCGTGCGATCGGCGATGTGCGCGGCCAGGGCGCGATGGTGGCTTTCGAATTGTTCGAAGGCGGCGATTTCGCCAAGCCCGCAGCCGAACTGACCAAGCAGATCGTCGCCGAAGCGGCCAAGCGCGGCCTCATCTTGTTGTCCTGCGGTACCTTCGCGAACGTCATCCGCGTGCTGGTGCCCTTGACCGCAAGCGACGCCGTGATCGACGAAGGCCTGGCCATCATCGACGCGTGCTTCGCGCAACTGGCCTGACGATCAGCGCGCGACCATAAAACCCATCGAGGAGACTGCATTGCTCAAGCCCGTTGCCAAGTTCCATTGGGAAGATCCGTTGCTGCTCGACACCCAATTGGGCGAAGACGAACGCATGGTCCGCGAAGCCGCCGCCGCGTATGCGCAAGACAAGCTCGCGCCGCGCGTGACCGAGGCTTTCCGGCACGAGAAGACCGACGCCGCCATCTTTCGCGAGATGGGCGAGATCGGTCTGCTCGGACCGACCATCCCCGCGGAATACGGCGGCCCGGGTCTCAATTACGTGGCGTATGGCCTGATCGCGCGTGAAGTCGAGCGTGTCGACTCGGGCTATCGCTCGATGATGAGCGTGCAGTCCTCGCTGGTGATGGTGCCGATTTTTGAATTCGGCACCGAAGCGCAAAAGCAAAAGTACCTGCCCAAGCTCGCGACCGGCGAATGGATCGGTTGCTTTGGCCTGACCGAACCAAACCATGGGTCCGACCCGGGCTCAATGGCCACGCGCGCGCGCAAAGTCGCGGGCGGCTATTCGCTGTCGGGCTCGAAGATGTGGATCACGAATTCGCCGATCGCCGATGTGTTCGTGGTCTGGGCCAAGGACGATGAAGGCGCGATCCGCGGCTTCGTGCTCGAAAAAGGCTGGAAAGGTCTGTCGGCCCCGGCGATCCATGGCAAGGTCGGTTTGCGCGCGTCGATCACCGGCGAAATCGTGATGGACGAAGTCTTCGTGCCCGAAGAAAACGTCTTCCCCGAAGTGCGCGGCCTCAAAGGCCCGTTCACCTGTTTGAACAGCGCGCGCTACGGCATCGCCTGGGGCGCGCTCGGCGCGGCCGAAGATTGCTTCCATCGTGCGCGCCAATACGTGCTCGACCGTCAGCAATTCGGCCGCCCGCTCGCTGCCAACCAGCTCATCCAGAAAAAGCTCGCCGACATGCTCACCGAGATCACGCTCGGTCTGCAAGGCTGCCTGCGCCTCGGGCGCATGAAGGACGAAGGCACGGCCGCGGTCGAGATCACCTCGATCATGAAGCGCAATTCCTGCGGCAAGTCGCTCGAAATCGCACGCCTGGCGCGCGACATGATGGGCGGCAACGGCATCAGCGATGAATTCGGCGTGGCCCGCCATCTGGTCAACCTCGAAGTGGTCAACACCTACGAGGGCACGCACGACATCCATGCGCTGATCCTCGGCCGCGCGATCACCGGCCTGCAAGCCTTCTCCTGACGCCGCCCTCCGCCCGCGCCCGACGCCACCGCCCATGTACACCCCAGCGCATTTCGACGAGCACCGCGGCGACGCCATCGGCGCCTTGCTCGACGCCCATCCGCTCGGGGCCTTGGTGGTGGACGGCCCGCGCGGGCTCGATGCCAACCATCTGCCGTTTCTGTACGACCGCGACGCGGGGGCGCATGGCTGTTTGCGCGCGCATGTGGCCCGGGCCAATCCGCTTTGCACCGCGATCGCCGACGGCGCGCCGGTGCTCGTCATTTTTCGTGGGGCCGAGGCGTACATCTCGCCCAACTGGTATCCGAGCAAGCCCGAAACCCATCGCCATGCGCCGACCTGGAATTATCAGGTGGTCCATGTGCACGGCCGTTTGCACCTTCGTGATGACGAAAAATATGTGCGCCAGGTGATCGCGCGCCTGACCCACGCGCATGAAGCGCGCACCGGCGATGCCCAGCCCTGGAAGATGGGTGACGCGCCCGCCGATTACCTCGACACCATGGTGCGCGCGATCGTCGGCATCGAAATCGAGATCGAACGCATCGAAGCGAAATCCAAGCTCGGCCAGAACCGCGAAGACCGCGACCGTCTGGGCGCAGCCGATCGATTGCAAGCGCGTGGCCACACTGAACTCGCCGCCGCCATGCGCGCCGCGGAGTCGAAGCAATGAACGACCGCCCGGCACTCGACCCGACCAACGCGCAGACCGCCGCCGTGCACGCGACTTCCGCTGCGCCGCAGCCAGCGAATGCCATGCCGCGCCCGTTGGCCGGCGTGCGCGTGCTCGATCTGTCGCGCGTGCTCGCCGGGCCTTGGGCCGGCCAATTGCTCGCCGATTACGGCGCCGATGTCATCAAGGTCGAGCGCCCGGGCGCCGGCGACGACACGCGTGCCTGGGGCCCGCCCTGGTGGACCGCCGGTGAACGCACCGAATCGGCGTATTACCTGTGCGCCAACCGCGGCAAACGTTCGATCGCGATCGACATCGCGACGCCCGACGGCCAAGCACTCGTGCGCTCGCTCGCGCGCGAAGCCGACATCGTCATCGAGAATTACCGCGTCGGCCAGCTCGCCAAATACGGGCTCGATTACGCGAGCCTCGCGCAAATCAATCCGCGCCTTGTCTATTGTTCGATCACCGGCTTCGGTCAGACCGGCCCGTACGCGCAACGCGCGGGCTACGATTTCGCGATCCAGGCCTATGGCGGCCTGATGAGCATCACCGGCGCGCCCGATGCCGAGCCGCAGAAGGTCGGCGTCGCGGTGGTCGATTTGATGACCGGCGTGTATGCCGCCACCGCCTTGCTCGCCTGCCTGTACGAAGCGGCGCGCACCGGACGCGGCCGCCATATCGACGCTTCGTTGCTCGATGTGCAGGTCGCGATGCTCGCCAACCAGGCCTCCAACTTTCTGGTCTCGGGCAAGGCGCCCAAACGCCTGGGCAATGCGCATCCGAACATCGTGCCTTACCAGGCATTCCCCACGGCCGACGGGCATCTCGTGCTCGCGGTCGGCAACGACGCGCAATTCGTGAAGTTCTGCGACTGCGCGGGCTGCCCCGAATTGGCGCGCGATGCGCGCTACACCACCAACGCGTCGCGCGTCGCGCACCGAGCGGATCTGATTCCGCAGGTGCAAGCGGTGCTGCACACGCGAACGACTTCCGCATGGGTCGATCTGCTCGAAGAGGCAGGGGTCCCATGTGCGCCGATCCACGACATCGCACAGGTGATAGACGACCCACATGTGCGGGCACGCGGTTTGCAAGTGGATCTGGCCTCCGACGACGGTGCTCCGGTACCGGGCGTCGGCAACCCGATGTGCATCGATGGCGTGCGCATGCACGCTGAATCGGCACCACCGCGGCTCGATGAGCACGGTGCCGAGATTCGAAGCACGATCGGCTACAGCGGAGGCTGGCGATGAGTCGGCTTCCTGGAAGTACACATCCACCGAGGAGATGGATCGATGGGCAGCAACGCGAACGAAGGCGCCGAACCCCTGGTGCGCTTTCGTGGAGTACAAAAAACCTATGACGGTCGCTCGCTGATCGTGCGCAAGCTGGATCTCGACATCCAGCGCGGCGAGTTTCTGACCTTGCTCGGGCCTTCGGGTTCGGGCAAGACGACGACTTTGATGATGCTGGCGGGCTTTGAAAGCCCCTCGGCCGGCGAGATCCTGCTCGACGGCAAGCTCATCAATCACATGCCGCCGCACAAGCGCAATTTCGGCATGGTGTTCCAGAATTACGCACTGTTCCCGCACATGACGGTGACGGACAACGTCGCCTATCCGCTCACCGTGCGCAAGCTGCCCAAGCAGGACATCGCCGAGCGCGTGCGCAAGGCGCTGGCCACGGTGCGCCTGGACAAACTCGGTGCGCGTTATCCGGCGCAACTCTCGGGCGGCCAGCAACAGCGCGTGGCGCTCGCGCGCGCCCTGGTGTTCGAGCCGCAGCTCGTCTTGATGGACGAACCGCTGGGCGCGCTCGACAAGCAATTGCGCGAGCACATGCAACTCGAGATCAAGCAGATCCATCAGGAACTCGGCGTCACCTTCGTCTTCGTCACCCACGACCAGAGCGAAGCGCTGACGATGTCGGACCGCGTCGCGGTCTTCGACCAGGGCGAGATCCAGCAATGCGCGAGCCCGGCCCAGTTGTACGAAGCGCCGGCCAATGAATTCGTCGCGCATTTCATCGGCGAAAACAATCAACTCGTCGGCGAAGTGGTCGAGCATTACGAAGGCGTGTGCCAGGTGCGGCTGCCCGACGGCAATGTGGTCGGCGCAACGCCCGTGAATCTTCCCCTGTCGGCCGGTCGCGCATCGCTTGCGATCCGCCCCGAACGACTCGAATTGCTGGCGCCCGACGCGGTGCCGCTGCCCGGACATTCGTGCATCGAAGCCCGGGTCGAACAGACGATCTACCTCGGCGACCATGTGCGCGTACGCGTCGTGCCGTCGGGGCAGGCACCGATGACCATCAAGCGCGCTCTCGACAGCGCGGGCGCGTTGGTCGAACCCGGCGGGCATGTGCGCGTGAGTTGGGCGCCCGAGCAATGCCGGGCGTTTGCGCTGCACGAAGCTGCAGTCCATTGAGTCAACACACAGGGAGTAGACACAGATGAACACCACGGCATTCAAATTGCTGGGCGTTGCAGCGGCCTTGTTCGCCGCCACCGCACACGCCGAAGAACTCAACGTGATCTCGTTCGGCGGCGCGAACGGCAAGGCTCAGGTCAAGGCGTATTACGAGCCCTACACCAAGGCCACCGGCACCAAGATCGTCCCGGTCGATTACAACGGCGAAATGGCCAAGGTGAAAGCCATGGTCGACGGCAAGAACATCACCTGGGACGTGGTCGAAGTCGAAACGCCCGAGCTGCTGCGCGGCTGCGAAGAAGGTCTGTTCGAGAAGATCGACATCAAGCAGGTCGGCACTCCCGCCGACTTCGTGAAGGGCTCGGTCAGCGAATGCGGCGTGGGCATCTTCGTGTGGTCCACCGTCATCGCCTACAACGCCGACAAGATCAAGGGCGAGCCGAAGTCGTGGGCCGATTTCTGGGACGTGAAGAAATTCCCGGGCAAGCGCGGCCTGCGCAAGGGCGCCAAGTACACGCTCGAATTCGCGCTGCTCGCCGACGGCGTGGCCCCGGCCGATGTCTACAAGGTGCTCGGCACCCCGGCCGGTGTCGATCGCGCGTTCAAGAAGCTCGATCAGATCAAGCCGTTCATCCAATGGTGGGAAGCCGGCGCGCAACCGCCGCAATTGCTGGCCTCGGGCGACCTCGTCATGAGCTCGGCCTACAACGGTCGCATCGACGCCGCCCAGAAGGAAGGCAAGAACCTGAAGATCGTCTGGAACGGCAGCATCTATGACGTCGACAGCTGGGCGATCCCGAAGGGCGCGCCGAAGAAGGCCGAAGCGATGAAGTTCATCAGCTTCGCGAGCAAGCCCGAGAACCAGAAGGTCTATTCGGGCGAGATCGCCTACGGTCCGACCAACAGCAAGGCGATCGCGCTGATCGACGCCAAGACCGCCGCCAAGCTGCCGACCGCGCCGGCCAACCTCAAGGGCGCCTTCGCGATGAACATCCCGTTCTGGGTCGACAAGGGCGAAGAGCTCGAACAACGCTTCAACAAATGGGCCGCCAGCAACTGAGTTGCTGAACGCCGGTAGCACCGCAGGCGCCCGCGCACGCACCCGTGCGGCGCGGCGCCTGCACCCCGAACTGAATTGCCTCTGATCTGAACCGGACCACACAAGACTCATGGCCACGACGACTGCGACTGCCGACGAAGCGATGGTGATCGGCCCCGATGCCGCGCGCGGATTCAAACGTGCGCGCCAGCGCCAGCAATGGCTCGCGTTCGCCCTCGTGGTGCCGCTCGCGCTTTACCTCATCACGGTGTTCGTGCTGCCGCTGGCCTTGATGCTGTTCAAGGCAGTCGAGAACCCCGAAGTGCCCAAGGTGCTGCCGCGCACCGTGAAGGCCTTGCGCGGCTGGGACGGCCAGCAATTGCCGGGCGATGCCGCGTTCCGCGCGCTCGCCGACGACCTCGCGGAATCGTATGAAAACCAGACCGTCGCCAACGCGGCCAAGCGTCTGAACATGGAGATCTCGGGCTACCGCAGCATGATGATGGGCGCCGCGCGCAAGATGCCGCTGGCTGCCGATGTCGATGCGCGCGCGGCCTTCCTCGAAATGGACGAACGCTGGGGCGATGTCGAGTACTGGCGCGCGATCAAGCGCAACGGCTCGGCCTTCACCTCGCATTACCTGCTGGCCTCGGTCGATCTCGACACGCAAAACGGCGCCATCGTGCGCGCGCCCGAAGACCAGCGCATCTTCCTCGGCATCCTCGGCCGCACCTTCTGGATCTCGCTCGTCGTCACCATCGCCTGCGTCGCGCTCGGCTACCCGCTCGCCTATTACCTCGCGACCCGGCCCACGCGCACCGCCAATCTGCTCATGGTGTTCGTGCTGCTGCCGTTCTGGACTTCGGTGCTGGTGCGCATCGCAAGCTGGATCGTGCTGCTGCAAGCCGGCGGCCTGGTGAACCAGGCACTCATGGGACTCGGCATCACGAGCGAACCGCTCGAACTCGTGTTCAACCGCATCGGGGTCTACATCTCGATGACCCACATCCTGCTGCCGTTCATGGTCCTGCCGGTGTACAGCGTCATGAAGAGCATTCCGCCGACCTACATGCGCGCCGCGATCTCGCTCGGC
>CAXBRX010000006.1:0-24994 GCA_963977835.1 uncultured Derxia sp. | reverse complement strand
CCACGGCCCGAGCCTCGAGGACTTCAGCGAGATGACCCCGCTGACCGTCGGCTCGCCGCAGCAGATCATCGACCGGTACGCCGCGATGCGCGAGACCTTCGGCGACTACCAGCGTCAGCTGTTCCTCATCGACCACGCCGGTCTCCCGCAGAAGACGGTGCTCGAACAGCTCGACATCCTCGGCGAGGAGGTCGTGCCGGTCCTCCGCGAGGAGTTCGCCAAGGGCCGTCCGGCCGACCATCCGCTGATCGTCCATCTGCCGGCCGACGACTACCTGGAGCGCTGGGCGCGGGAGATTCCGCCGGTGCGGTGCAATCCATCAACGCGGCGCTGGCCAAAATTCCTGGCTAGACACGGGATTTCCACATCCCCGATGCGTCCGAACGGCGCAGGGTGAAGCCGATGGTGGCATGTCCGGCGGCGAGGCCGGCCAGGATGAGAGTCTTCAGCGCACGCACGTCGGTTGCTCCGTTCTGAAGTTCGGCGAGACGATAGCCGATTGCATGGGGGGCGTCCTGCGGTGAAGCGCCTGTCCCAACTGTTTGCACGAAGGTCTTATTGTTACAGCCGGGGCCCCTGCGACACGCCTCGCTCCGTGGGCGGCAGGCAGTTCTTGCCGTGAATGCCGAGGCCTTTGACGTAGGCCTCGCGCTCGATGCCGGCATAGGCGCGGGTCTGCGTGACGTCGGCCCAGGCGAGGCCGGCGCCGACGGCGGCAATGACGATGACGGCCACGACGATGAGACGCATACGGCGCACGAGCTGCTCTCCTCAGGTCGGCGGCATCGCGGTGGGTGCGATGCCGACCATGCAGACGATCAAAGCATCACTATCGCACGGCGCCGCATCTGGCCGCGGTGCCTATTGGTACATTGAAAAGCCGCCGAGTGCGACGCGGTGCGCTCAACTGCGCTTGCGCAACAGATTCACGCGCATCGGACGCATGAAGTGCGCGCCGTCGGCGGTCTGATGCGGCATGAAACGGCGCTCGACTTCGGCCAGTGTCGCGGCATCGAGCCGGTGGTCGACGAAGGTCACGCCGATCATGCGCTGGCGAAACTCCTCGAAATCGCGGTAATGCACGGGGACGTCGAAAAAGCGTTCGTCGACGGCTTCCCAGCGCGGACCCGCGGCCGCGCGTTGAACCGCGGCATAAGCGGCGGCGCGCACGACTTCTTCATCGTGAAAGACGCGCATGACTTCGTTGAGCGGACCGGCGAACACCGGCTCCGAGACATACAACAGGCCGCCCGGACGCAGGACGCGCCAGGTTTCGTCGAGCGCGCGGTCGATTTGGTCGAGCGGCACATGGTGCAAGGATTTGAGCATCAACGCGAGGTCGAAGCTCGCATCGGCCGCCGCAATGGCTTGCGCGCCGCCTTCGACGAAGCGGATGCGCTCAGCCGGCTGTTGCAGATTCTTGGCGTGCTGGCGTGCATCGACTTCCAGTGCCAGCACGGTAGCGCCCGGGTGTTGCGCCACCAGGCGCCGCGCAAGCTCGGCTTTGCCGCAACCGAGTTCGATGATGCTCGCCTGCGCGAGCGGCACCAGCCGCGCGAGCAGGACGAGTTCATCTTCGATGACGGGCAGGTCGGCGGTCTGGTGCTCCATGGCCGCGTGCATCGATCAATCTTCGAGCAGGCTGCGCAGCATCCACGCGGTCTTTTCGTGGATGTCCAGGCGTTGCGTGAGCAGATCCATGGTCGGCTGGTCGTTGGCCTTGTCGGCCAGCGGCAGCAGCGCGCGCGCGGTGCGGGCCGTGGCTTCCTGGGCATCGACGAGCAGGCCGATCATGTCGGTCGCCTTGGGCACGCCGTCGACTTCCTTGATCGAGGCGAGCTTGACGAATTCCTTGTAGGTGCCGGGGGCCGGATGGCCGAGGGCGCGGATGCGTTCGGCGATCAGGTCGAGCGCATTCCATTGTTCGGTGTACTGGCCCATGAACATCAGATGCAGGGTGTTGAACATCGGGCCGGTGACGTTCCAATGGAAGTTGTGCGTCATCAGGTAGAGGGTGTAGCTGTCGGCGAGCAGGCGCGACAAGCCTTCTGCAATCTTGGCGCGGTCGCCGGTCGAGATGCCGATGTCGATCTTGCTGGCGGCGGAGCCTTGTTTCTTCGCTTTCATCGTGGGTCCTTTATTGTTGGATGAGGGGTTCAAAGGCGCGGGACTGATGGAGCTGTTCGCGTGTTGTGCAGGAATGGATTCTGGCCGAGTTTTCGCGCGTGCGCTCATCGACGTTTCTATCAATGCGATAGCGCGCGGACCTCGCGATGACGAAAACAATCGGTGGTGTGATCGTTGACCATGCCGATCGCCTGCATGTAGGCATAACAGATCGTGCTGCCGACGAATTTGAAGCCGCGCTTGATCAGTTCACGACTCAAGGCATCCGACACAGGCGTCGAGGCCGGCGCTTCCTTGATCGACTTCCAACGGTTCTGGACCGGCCGGCCATCGACGAAGTCCCAGACCAACGCGTCGAGCGTGCGCCCTTCCTCGCGCAGCTTGAGGTAGGCGCGCGCATTGCCGATGGTGGCGGCGACCTTGGCGCGGTTGCGCACGATGCCGGGGTCGGCCAACAAGGCCGCGACCTTGGCCTCGTCATAGCGCGCGATGCGCTCGGGGTCGAAGGCGTCGAACACCGCGCGGTAATTCGCGCGCTTGCGCAAGACGGTGATCCAGCTCAGACCGGCCTGCGCCCCTTCGAGGATCAGCATTTCAAACAAATGACGATCGTCGTGCGACGGCACACCCCATTCGTCATCGTGATAAGCCTGGTAGAGCGGGTCGTCGCTGCACCAGGCGCAGCGGTGGACCAGAGGTGATTTGGGGGCCATCGGGCGCTTTCCGTGAGAGGGACTCAATTCCATGACGACTTCATGGTTTATCGCAATGCCGAACGTTTGACACCTAGAGCATGCTTTGTATCGCGAGTCGCGCAGCTTCCAAAAAGTGAGCGTGCGCATACTTCTCAATTGATTGCGTTAAATAATGCACATGCCTGCCGGGTGTCTGGTCATCAGGCGTTTGCCAGCCGCGCAATCGTGCAACACAAAGCGGAACTAGTGCGCAGAAAGCAGCAAAAACTCCTGAAGCCAATTACGGATTCCCCTCATACTGCGTAGCACTTTTGTGGGATGTCTTCATAGCAAAATAGGGCACATGAATACTCGTACTCGTTTCCTCTTCGGCGACACGCGCTCTGCGGTCCTTCGTCTTCTTTACCTCACGCCCGAGTTGTCTTTGCATGTGCGCGAAATCGCACGCCGCACCGGCACATCGGCGGGTTCCTTGCATCGCGAGCTGCGCACCCTGGCCGAACTCGGCATTCTGGTGCGCGAGGAAAGCACGCGGCAAGTGTTCTACAAGGCCAATCCCGATTGGCCGGGTTCGTGGGCCCTGGCAGACCTCCTCCATGCGGACAACAGTGCCCGTGGTGGTGCGCGCAAGAAGACCGGCCGCCGCTGATCGGTTCACCGCTTGCTGACGCCGCACAAGGCCTTTGTGCGGCGTTTGTTTTGCCTGCGCCATCCAAGCGTGTTTGCGTGAGCGTTTGATTCAGCGCTCGGCGCACGATCGGCGATTGCGGCAGACTTGCGCGCTTCTTCACGCAAGGAGCTCGTCATGCCGTTTCTGGGCGCCGGCGCACTGCATATCATCATTGCGCTGTTTTTCGCCGTGCATGTGGTGCGCACGGGGCAGCAGATGTATTGGCTGCTGATCCTGTTCATGTTCCCGCTGCTCGGCAGCATCGTCTATTTCGTCGCGATCTATCTGCCCGATTCACGGCTGCAGCATGGCGCGCGCAAGGCGGTGTCGGTGGCCGCCAAGGTGCTCGATCCGGAACGTGAACTGCGCGAAGCGCGCGATGCTTTCGACCACACCCCCACCGCGCAGAACCAGATGCGCCTGGCCGCCGCCCTGCTCGACCGCGGCATGGCCGAAGAAGCCGCGCGCAATTACGAAGCTTGTCTGAAAGGTCCGTTCGCGACCGACGCCGAGATCCGCTATGGCGCCGCACAGGCTTTCCTCGAATGCGGCCGGGCCGCCGAGGCCTTGACCCATCTCGAAGCCATCCGCCGTGACGATCCGCGCTTTCGTCCCGAGGCGCTCGCCCTGGCGCTCGGACGCGCCTATGCCGGCATCGGCCGGCAAGACGAGGCGCGCGCCGAGTTCGATGCGGCCGTCACGCGTTTCGGCACTTTCGAAGCCCGCGCCGAATACGCGATCTGGGCCTATGGCGTTGGTGACCAAGCCTTGGCCGCACGTCTGCAGGCCGAAATCGACGACATCGTGCGGCGCTGGAACGCTTCGACGCGCGACTTCAATGCACCGACCTTGCGCCGTCTGCAAGCCGCGCGCAAAGCCTGAGCGCCTTTTTTTTATCCGCCCCCATTCTCCAATCGCAAACCTCCCTCGTTCATGGAATCCAATCGTTTCTTTCGCGTGGTCTGGCGGATCAATGCCATCGTCATCCTGCTCGCAGGCCTGCTCGCGGTCGGTGCGCTGGCCGCCGTTGTGGCTGGCATGGCATGGGACGCCGCCCGCTCTTCGCGTGCGCCGAACGTGGCCGATCAGATCAACGTCGCGCCCGGTGATGCACTCGCCGATGCCGAACCGGACCTGGTGCGTGCCTCGATCGGGCAGTTTGAAAACATTGCGGGTTCGACCAGCCTGCGCGCCGCCGTGCACGTGGCCGGAGGTTCGACCGATTATTCGTCCAAAGGCGATGCGTCGACGCGCAACTATCTGTATTTCGACACCGCCACCGGCACTTCGCATTGGTTGATGCCCGATAACAAAACCGAGTTCCTGACCGAGCGCGATTTTCCCGAGCATTCCGGCGGCACCGTTGAAGCGCGACGGCCGGTGCTTGCCACGCTCTCCCCCTTGCGCACGCAAGCGCCGCGTGGTGCCGCGCGCAACGACCGACACGATCAACAAACGTTGGCCGTGTCGGATCCCAACGGACGTCATTTCCGCGTGCTCGTGGACGGCATCGACGAGGTGAACGCGCTCTGGCTCGACGACGCCCGGCACATCGCAGCGTTGTATTCGATCGGGGCCACGCTGTACACGCTCAAACTCGATCTTGGTGCAGGCCCGGGCGCCGCGCCGGTCGTGACCAAGGTCAACATCGCGCGGCCCTGAACGCACGGGTCGCCGCTCATTGCTCCATCGGAAGAGACGCCATGCCGATCGCCTTTCCGTCTTTGCGCTTTCCTGCACGCGGTGTCGTCGCCGGCGCCGCCTTATTGATGCAGGCGCATTTCGCGCTCGCGCAACCGCAACCGGCGCCGTCTGCGCCGCCGGCCGAACCGCCCAAGCAGGCCGCCGTGCTCGCGCCTTTCACGAGCGATGGCTGCAGTCTGTTTCCCGATCGCGCGCCGATCGGCAATGCCGATTGGTGCACTTGCTGCGTCGAGCACGATATTGCCTATTGGCGCGGCGGCACCGCCGAGGAGCGCGAGCAGGCCGACCAACGCCTGCGCGCTTGTGTGACCAACAAGACCGGCGACCAAACCCTCGGCGAAACCATGTATCTCGGTGTACGCGCGGGCGGCGGGCCCTACTTCCTGACCTGGTATCGCTGGGGCTATGGCTGGCCGTATGGCCGCGGCTATCAGGCACTTAGCGCCGAAGAGCGCGCCCAGGCCGACCGGCTCGAACGCGAGTACCGCGCTGCGGGTGCGCCTTCGGTCTGCAAAAAGCCCGACGCGTCGCCTTCAGTCGAACAAGGAAAGCGTTGAACCGACGCCGAGCGCGTGCTCGTGCGCACGTGGCGCTGGCACTGCCGCCGACACCGCATCGGCCGCGATGAGATTGCCGGCGCGCACGCCCAGCAGGCGCAGGCGCCGGTCGAGCGCCACGCGTTTGAGGCAGGCCCCGGCCGCGCGCCGGATCGCGGCGGCGTCCTGGGTCGGGAGTTCCAGCGTCTGATCGCGCGTCACGGTCTTGAAATTGTCGTAGCGCAGTTTCAGGCCGATGGTCTTGCCCGCATAGCCTTTGCGCAGCAGATCGTCGGCCAGGCGCACGCACAAGTCGGTGAAGATGCGCGACAAGGTCTCGCGGTCGCGCACCGCATGCAGATCGCGCTCGAAGGTGGTTTCGCGGCTGATCGATTGCGGCTCGCTGTAAGTGACCACCGGGCGCGCATCGCGGCCATGGGCGGCGTCATGCATCCAGGCGCCGGTATGCGCACCGAATTGCGCGCTCAGGAATTCGGGCGCGGCGGCGGCGAGTTCGCCGATGGTGTGGATGCCCAGCGCTTCGAGTTTCGCACTCGCCTTCGGGCCGATGCCGTTGATCTTGCGCGCCGCCAGCGGCCAGATGCGTGTGGGTACGTCTTCGGCGCGCACCAGGGTCAGCCCGTCGGGCTTGTCGAGATCGGACGCGATCTTGGAGAGCAATTTGTTGGGCGTGACCCCGATCGAACAACTGAGGCCCGTGGCTGTGCGCACCGCCGCCTTGAGTTCGGCCGCGAGCGTGCGCGCCGCGGCCCAGTGGTCGCAGGCCTGCACGCGCGCGCGTTCGAGCACGAGGTCGGTCAGGTCGAGATAGATTTCGTCGATGCCGCGGTCTTCGATCAAGGGCGCGATCGCACGCACCGCCTGTTTGAACAAGCGCGAATATTTGCGGTACTCGTCGAAATCGGTCGGCAGCAGGATCGCCTCCGGAGCCAGCGCCGCCGCTTTCATGAGCCCCATGCCCGAATGCACGCCCAGGGCGCGCGCCGCGTAGGTGGATGTGGTGATGACGCCGCGCCCCGCATAACCGTTCAGGCGCGCGTACTCGCGCGTGCGTGCGCCGGTGGCGGGGTCAAGCACCTCGCGCGGCTGATGGCGCCGCCCGCCGCCGATGACCACCGGTTGCCCGGCCAGGTCGGGGTAGCGCAATAGCTCGACCGACGCGTAGAACGCATCCATGTCGAGATGGGCGATGAAACGGGGTGGCATGGGTGGCACGGCCATCAATCACACGACTACTGATTATATAACCAGTATTCGTGGCATGGCCGCGCGACTCATGGTGCGCCGCGTGGCGCTGGTGCATCCAGTTGTCGTTGCGCGCGTTCGCGCGCCTTTTCGCCGATCTTCAAATAGCAGGCATAGGCCGATGCATCGTCGAGCGGTGCGACCTCTTGCGGCCACAATGCGGCGGCCTGGGCTTGCCAGATCCGCACGTCGGTGCGTCGATGATCGGCCGTGAGTTCGACCGAGCGCAGGTCGTAAAGATCGATCAATCGACCGTCCTGGAAAGCGAGTTGGAAGCGCTTGTTGGCCGGGAGATCCCGGGCCTCGAAGCGCACCATGCCTTGTGCGTCGAACAGGTAATGGCCGTTGAAGGCGCCTTTGGCCGGAAAGCACTCCGACACCGCATTGCGGTCCTGGGTCGATGCTCGCACGAACAGGCTGCAGACGGTTTTCGTCTCGCGCGCCGGGTAGGCGATGAGTGCATAGCCTTGCTTGTCGTTCAACCCGAGCTCGGTGCCGGGAACGATGATGGTGCGCAGACTGGAAAGTGAACAGCCGGGATTGAAGCCAGCCTCGACGTTGCGCACCCAGCCGCCTTGCGGCAATGGCAGGGCCGGCATCGTGTGGACCGGGTTCACGTCTGCATCGACGATCACGCCGCTGCGCAAACGGGAGAGCGTCCGCGTCGGGTCATCGGTCAGGGTACCTCGCGCGATCAGGCCACAGCGCTGCTTCGGGTCTTTGTCGGGCTGCTCGTATCGCAGCACGGCGAGCGGCGTGACGGTCGAGGCCTCGTACTGGCCCGAGCAATCCACCCAGGCCGCGATCGTGTCGGACACACAAGCGTGCGCGTCGCACAGCGCACCGGCGAATTCGAATTTCTTGAGGCGGTATTCATGGCCCTGCTCGCGCAGGCTTGGCGCCACCTCCACGCCGAGCAACGCCCCGCCGAGTTCGCGAACCGAAACCTCGCGGATCAGCGGCGGGAATTGCTCGGTGTCGGTTCCGAAGCACGGCAATACATGGTCCGGCAGCAGTTTCAGGTCGAACATGACATCGCGCGGCAGCGAGCGCGGCGTCGTCTTGCAATTGTCGAACCGTAGCGAAGCCGACTTGGACGGTTCACGCTCGTAGGTCAGCCGTGCCAGGCCGCCCGGTTTGAGCGTGGCTTCCTCGCTCGCCTGGAGTCGTATCGGTTGCAGAACGATCCGTTGCGCGTCGGCGGCCAAAGGGGTGGGCGAGGACTGCGGCGATTCGGCATGGGCCGGCAAACAGGCGCCGGCAACGCCGAGCAATGCGGCGCAGACGAGGAACAGGTGCTTCATGGTCGGGAGAAATGCGGGCGAGCGCAGGTTGATCTCGGCCGACTATATCAAGCGGGACTTCCGGACCCAGCGCTCACCGCCGCAACCACGCGTAAATGTGCGCTGGCGCTGACGCCGAGGGGTCATGCGCTCAGCGGCGTGCTCACTTAGCATGCAGCGCGCCGCCGTGCCGCAAACAACCAAAGACTTCCATGCCATCGATCACCGACCTGATCAACACCGACGATCCCGCTTTCCCGCAACTCAAACAATGGATCGACGAAGCCGCCGTGGCGGTCGAATGCTACGCGTCGTCCGCTGATCGCGACCGTGTGTTGCAGGCCGTGGGGGTGACGACCGCCTCCACGCTGGGCGCCGTGGCTCATGAGACTGGCGGCTTGTCGATCGACGATGGCTGGTTGCGCGTGCTCGGCTCGGGTGCGCCGCAATTGCCGCGCAATCTGGCCGATTGGAACGCGGGGCGGTCGAACGGATTTTTGTTGGTGGCCGACGATGCCATCGGCGGCTATTTCGCCATCAATGGCGGCGCGCTGGGTGAAGACACCGGCGCGCTGTATTACTGGGCGCCGGATTGCCTCGAATGGGAGTCATTGGACATCGGGTACAGCGCCTTCGTCGAATGGGCGATGAGCGGGCGGCTCGCCGAGTTTTACGCGACCTTTCGTTGGGACGGCTGGCAGGCCGACGTGAAGCAGCTCGGCACCGAGCGATGCTTCGATTTCTATCCACCGTTGTGCACGCAAGAAGGCTCGGTGACGACCAGCAGCCGCAAGGCAGTGGCCTTGGCCGAGCATTACGCATTGAACCTGGGGAAGCCATGAGTGTGAAAGCCAAAGTTGCCAAGCTCGAACAAAAAGCCCGGGCAGACGGAAAGTTCGCCGTCGCCGCGACCGCAGTCGACTTGCTGTCCAACCTCGACTGCATGGACCGCCAGATCAATCTGGTGGGTGCCATGCATGGGATGGGCTATTTGCAGAATTCGTTGGCCCCGTACTGGAAGGAATTTCGCACCGACGAAGCGGCGTGGAGCCAGCGTTGTCTGGAGCGCTTGCTCGACGCGGATCGCGATGATTGGGCGGTGGCGGCGCTGCTCGGATGCCAGGGGGCGGCGGTGATCGCTCTGGCCAAAGCGCTGGGGTTCAGCGCCGTCGAGACGCGTGACTGCAGCCGCTACGACAAACCCGATGTCCGGTTCGAAACCCTCTTCAAACGCAATCAGGGACGCGTTCTTTGCCCGCTCATCGAAATCGGCTTCGACGTGAAGTCCGGTGTCGTCGTCGACGTCGTGCGCGCGCGCGCCCTGAGCCTCGACGATGAAGAATGGCAGCTCGGGCAACCCATCGGGCACGGCTCGCTCGCTTACTTCATGCGGGCTTCGCTTCCTCACGGCGCGTGGCGCATGGTCCAGACGGAATTCGAGCCCAACGACGACAAACCCGAGTCGGATGACGCGTGACCGGCGCGGCTCATTCGATCGGTTTGCCGCGACCGGCTTTCACCCGGCCAAGACGCGCTTTGCTGTCCAGCCGCTTGGCGACTGCGCTGCGCGTCGGCTTGGTTGGGCGTCGCACTTTAGGCAACACCGCCACGCCATCGACCAAGGCTTGCAGCCGGCGCAGCGCTTCGGCGCGGTTCTTTTCGAGGCTGCGGAATTCCTGTGCTTTGATGATGACGACGCCGTCCTTGCTGATGCGTTGATCGCCAAGCTTCAGCAAGCGCGCGCGGATCGGCTCCGGCAGAGACGATGCGTTGATGTCGAAGCGCAGATGCACGGCATTGGACACCTTGTTGATGTTCTGCCCGCCCGCGCCTTGGGCACGGATCGCGCTGATCTCGACTTCTTCGGGTGCGATGCGCACGCTCAATTGCACGGCCCTTGTTCGCCCAGATCGGCCTTGCATTGGCGTTTGATCGCGCCGATGCAACGGCCGATGCTGGCGTGGTCTGCGCCATAGTGCTGCCCGGCGCGGCAATCGGGCGCGGCGCGGAACTTGTCGACGCAGGCGGCGACGATGGCGAGATTGGTGACGCGCAAGCCATACCCGCAATTGGTCCAGACCAATGAACTGACCGATGCATCGGCGCTGGCCTTGGTCAGCGCGGTGTAGGCGTCGGCGATCTTCTTGCGGCAAGGCTGGGACTTGCCGCAGGGCTTGCTTGAAAACTGCGCCTGGTCTTGGGTGTAGGCGCGCTTTTCATGTTCGATCGAGAAATCGCCGAGCAGATGATGCTGCGCAAGCCAGCGCAGCCAGCCATCGTAGTCGCCCGACATCTGCCCGTAGTCGAGCGCATCGAGCACGCTCGATTGCACGCTTTGCGCGAGGAGCCGGCCCAGATTTTCTTGCGTGACCGGTGCGTCGTCGACATTGCAATCCACATGCGCGCCATCGCCCGCGAACCCACCGCCGAGGCCGACCGCGTCCCAGGTGCCGTCGCGACGTGCGAGCGCCGATTGATAGACCTCGATCGACTCGTCGGTCCGGTAATAGTCGCCGTCGCGGCCTTGCTTGAGCGCGCAGACATAGGCCAGATCGCCCCAACGCACGAGGTCCTTGACCACCAGGCGCGCGTCGGGGTCGCCGCGCACCGCGTCGAGGATGGCCGCGCGGTCGGGATCATTGCGGGAAAGGTCGCGGGCGTTGGCGCTGGCGCAGCCGAAAGCGGCCGCCAACGAAATGAGCAGACATGCGCCGAGGCGAGTGCGGCGCGGCGCGCGGCGGGAGACGAGGGTGTTGAACATCATGTGGCGCGGCGTAGGCGCGAGTCCTTGAGTCGAAAGCGCTAGCTTGGCCGATCACGCGTTCGCGCACAAATCGCGACCAGCCGTGGATCGATGTTTTTCGTAGTGTAGGATGGTCCAGTCCATGCGAAAACGTCGAAGTTTTCCCGGCATCGAGCAACGATGATCGTTGACGCCATTGTCTGCTGAGTGCATCGCCGACATCGCTCAAAGTATCGGCCATCGCCCCACACTGGTTCACACACGTCTTTGAATCAATGAATCAAACTCCACCAATTTTTGGCGTCACTACGGTTGCGCTCGGCGATGACGAAGCCAGATCCTTGCGCAAAGTGAGCAATGCGTTGTTCCGGGGCTGGCTGGTATTGATGTTGGTCGTCGTGCTCGCGGGTATCGCCATCATCGCCGTGTTGGTGGGCGCCGCTCTGGACGGAGTTCCGGCATCGGGCGTGGTTGTCATCGGATCGTTCCTGGGCTTCTTGTGTTTTGCCGGCGCCTGGGAAAGCGGGGACCAACTTGCGCGTGCCAGGAGCGTAGAACTGGCGTTGGAATCGGGGACGAAGCGCGTCGTGCGGACATTGCTGACGGGTGTTCGCACCACTGGGTCGCTCAAGACGACCCGGACTTACATCGCGCTCGAGAACGAAGGCGAGTTCGAGTTGCATTTCTTCATGGCAAGGCAACGCGGTGCGCGCGGCTTCGCGGGCTTGAAATTCCCGGTGCTGGTGGAAGCGCAACTGACGGAGCGCGGTGGTTTGGTATTGAGCGTGGATTTGCTCGAATACAGCATGGGCGCGATCCGCTCCCGAACACCGTTGCGCTGATCCATCGCTGACGGGAGCACGGCTCGCGCTCGGCCGCATCCGTGTACCCTGTGCCCATGCATATCTGGGTCGACGCCGACGCTTGTCCTGCCGTCATCAAAGACATCCTGTACCGCGCGGCCGAGCGCGCCCAGGTGCGGTTGACGCTGGTCGCGAACAAAATGCTGCGCGTGCCGCCGTCGCCGTGGATCCGTGCGTTGCAGGTGCCGGCCGGCTTCGATGTGGCCGATCAGCGCATCGTGATGGAGGCCGCTGCGGGCGATCTGGTCATCACCGCCGATGTGCCGCTGGCCGCCCTCGTCGTCGCCAAAGGCGCGCTGGTGCTCGATCCGCGCGGTGAACTGCTCGACGCGGGCAACATTGCCGAGCGTTTGACGATGCGCAATTTCATGGAAGAGTTGCGCGGCAGCGGTGTCGAGACCGGCGGCCCGGCCGCGTTTTCCGCAGGCGATCGACAGGCGTTCGCCAATCGGCTCGATGGCTTGCTGAATCGCTATGCGCGCGGTGCGGCGCGCTGACGCGATCTTCCGCTACAGCCACCAGAACGCGGCAGCGGCCACCAAGGTCGGCAACGCGGCGCCCGCCAACAGGCCCAGCGGCTTGATGGCGCCGTCCTCGAAATGCTCGCGCAGGATGGCGAAGCCCGCCGGGTTGGGCGCATTGGCGATCACGGTCAGACCGCCGCCGGTGACGGCGCCCGCGACGATCGCGTATTTGAAGTCCGCTGAGAGCCCAGGCACCAGCGAGGCAAGATAGGTCAGCGCCGCGTTGTCGGTGATGGCGGTGAGCCCGATGGCGCCGAAGAACACCGCTTGCGCGTCCATGCGCGTGAGCACCGGTTCGAGCCACCAGCGCTGCATGCCGCCGAGGACCACGAGGCCGGCCAGGAAGAAGGCGACCAGCATCGCCTCGCGCAGGATGATGCGGTCCTGGTATTGCGGGTAGGCGGTGGCGAGGCCCAGGAAGAACAGCAGCAGCGCGAGGAAGATCGGCGGATGGTGGGCGAATGCGACCACGCCGCCAAGCAAGAGCAGGTGGACGACGACCAGCATGCGCGGCATCGGTGTGCCGCTGGCTTCGTCGGCCGCGTCGGGCACCGTGAGCGCGCCGAGCGCGTGCCGGTAGACGAAGGTGAGCACGCCGGCGTTGAACACGACCGCCAGCGCCGCTTTCCAGCCGAACATGCTCAGCATTTCGGCGAAGCCCCAGCCCCATTGCGTCGCCACCATCAGCACCGGCGGCGCGGCGAACGGCGTGAGGGTGCCGCCGATGGAAACATTCACGAACAGCACGCCGAGGGTCGCGTATTTTTGTCGCGTGCTGAGTTCGCGCGCAAAGAATTGCGGACCGAGGATGAGTGCGGCGATCGTCATCGCGGCGGGCTCGGTCACGAAGGAGCCGAGCAAGGGCACGAAGGCGAGCGCGACGAAATACACCGCGGTGGCATGCGGCAGCGGCAAGGCGCGCGCCAGCACCTGCACCAGGCCGCGCGCAAGGTTCAGCACCGGCCGGCTCGCGGCGATCACCATGATGGTGAAGACGAACAAGGGCTCGGTGTAATTGCGCGTGTCCACATAGTCGGTGGCGCTGTGCGCACCGTTCACCGCGAACATCGCGACGACCAGCACCGCGGCCCACAGGCCAAACACCACTTCCACTTCGCCGAGCAGATGCCAGACGCCGGCATGGCGCGGCTGGGTATGCGCCAGGCGCTCGAACAGGCGCGTGGAGAAGGTGTGGACCAGGGCCAGCACGAACAGGCCGGCGGCGATGTATTCGATGGAGGTGGCGGTGGGCATGCCTAATGAGAGCGCAAGGCGTCGATTTGGTTCGGCCGGCCCGGCAGATCCAGGGCCGTGACGCTCGCGGGCGTGCGCGCGACGACTCTGCCGCGCCGTACAACAGCCAGCCGCGTGGCGCGCAAACGGATCGCTTCGATCGGATCGCGCGCTTGCAGCAGCACGAAGTCGGCGTTGGCTCCAGGCACGAGGCCATAGCCCTCGAGGCCGAGGATGCGCGCGGGCGTGGTCGTCACGGCCTCGTAGCATTGCCGCATCGCCTGCACGCCCGTCATCTGCGCCACATGCAAGCCCATGTGGGCCACTTCGAGCATGTCGGCACTGCCGAGCGGATACCAGGGGTCGAGCACGCAATCCTGGCCGAACGCCACGTCGATGCCGGCCGCGAGCAATTCGGGCACGCGCGTCATGCCGCGCCGCTTGGGGTAGGTGTCGTGCCGGCCTTGCAGCACGATGTTGATGAGCGGATTCGCGATCGCCGCGACGCCGGCTTCGCGCATCAAGGGCAGCAGCTTGCTCACATAGTAGTTGTCCATCGAATGCATGGACGTGAGGTGCGAGCCCGCGACGCGCCCTTGCAGACCGAGGCGCTGGGTTTCATAGGCCAGGGTCTCGATGTGGCGCGAGAGCGGATCGTCCGATTCGTCGCAATGCATGTCCACGCGCAGGCCGCGCCGGGCGGCCTCTTCGCACAGCAGCTTCACCGAGGCCGCGCCGTCGGCCATGGTGCGCTCGAAATGCGGAATGCCGCCGACGACATCGACGCCCAGATCGAGCGCGCGCTTGAGTTGTTCGAACGCGCCCGGGCTGCGCAGCACGCCGTCTTGCGGAAAGGCGACCAATTGCAGATCGAGGTAGGGCCGCACGCGCTCGCGTACCTGCAGCAAGGCCTCGACCGCGAGCAGGCGCGGATCGCAAATGTCCACATGCGAGCGGATCGCGAGCAGGCCGCGCGCGACCGCGCCATCGCAATACGCGAGCGCGCGTTCGACGATCGCGTCTTGCGTCAGCGTGGGTTTGAGTTCACCCCAGAGCGCGATGCCTTCGAGCAAGGTGCCGCTCGCATTCACGCGCGGGCGGCCGTAGCTCAGCGCCGAATCGAGATGGAAATGCGCATCGACGAAAGGCGGGCTCAGCAATTGCCCGGCGGCATCGAGGGTCTGGGCGGCCGAGCTTTGCGCCAATTGCGCGCTCGGCGCGATCTCGGCGATGCGCGCGTCGCGTACTGCGAGCGCCATGTCTTGGCGGCCGTCGGGCAGGCTGGCGTGGAGTACGAGCAGATCGAACATGGCGAGGGTGAGCAAAAGACCTCGCCAATGTAACGTAGTCCACGCAGTGGTGGGGCGGCGACGGCGCGGCAGACGGGTTAGCACCAAGGGGCTCTTCGCAGACCGCAGGCGCAAGGCTAGATTGCGGGCGTCCGATAGACCACGGGAGACGGTGATGGCGAGCCTCGATGCTCAAGGAATGCTGATCGATCCGCGGATCGTCCAGCAAAGATCGATGGCCATCGAGCATGGCGATCTCGACGGTGTCCACGCGATCGTGCTGCATCAAACTGATTCGAGCTCGGCCGAGGGCGCGTTGAACTCCTACCGCACCGGGCCGAACGGCGCGCATTTCCTCATCGATACCGATGGCACCATCTACCAGACCGCGAGCCTCAACAAGCGCTGCTACCACATCGGTACATTGATCCGTTCGCGTTGTCTCGCGCTGAGCAAGGATCAATGCAGCGACCCGCTGGTGGCAAAGGCGCGCACGCTGGGCTGGACCGCGCAGATCAAGGAACTGAACCGCATCGAGCGCATGAAGTCCTATCCGGCTCGTTATCCGGTCAACTCGGATTCGGTCGGCATCGAGATGGTCGGTCGTCATCTCGACGACAAGACCTACGAAGCCATCACTGCTGCGCAACAAGGCGCGTTGACCTGGCTCATCGAGGTGCTGCACACTCAATTCAGCAACGTCGGCACGGACGACGTTTTCCGGCATCCGGACGTGTCCTACAAAAACCCGGGCGAGGCAGCGAGCGCGACATGGAAGTGAAACGACTCCTGATGATGGCGGTTGCAGCCGGCCTGCTCGGCTGCGCAACGCCATCGCCCGAAGCTCAAGCCCCTGCGCTCGGCGAAGTCGTCATCCAGGACTTCGAGTCGCGTGAACCCACCGCCTGCACCACCGCGGTCTCGTGGAACCGCCCCGCCGCGTCGACATGCGAGGGGAACACGATCCGCAAGACCTTCTGCGGCCCGACCCCCGCCGCCTGCGCCGGCACCGGCGTCGAGGCATAGGCGATCCGCTGCGTACCACCGCTGTTGCGCGCGGGTGCCTGGTACGGTCCTGCGGGATGATAGCCACTGTCGCCAGTGATCTCGGCCAGCGCCTTGTCATCGATGACGGTCGCCGGCGAGCAGCTGCCACCCTCGGGCGCGCCGCACGCGAACTTGCCCGAGATGTTGGTGCCCAGCGTCGTACAGCTGGCGAGCAGTCCCAGGCTCGCGGTCATCGCCAGCGCGGCGATACGCTTGGCGCGGGCGTGCGGGCGATAGTCGGAAACCGGGCAGGCCGGCAGGCGGATCACGGATCGGGTCACGACTTGGCTCCCTTCAACCATTCGACGAGCTGGGCCTTGGGCTTGAAGCCCTCGATCACCGCCCCGTCGGAGCGGACGATGACGGGCGTCCCGTTGATGCCGTGCGCCTTGGCGAACGCCTCGTTCTCATCGAGACCGCTGGTGTCGCACTTCGCGCCTGCCGGGACCGGGTTCTGCGCATAGGCCGCGCGGACCGCCGCATGACGATCGCGGGCACACAGCACCTGGTCGGCGATCTCGCGGCTTCCCAGCACCGAGATCGGGCGCTCGATGACGCGCACGTTCATCGTCTCGAGCGCCTGACTGAGCGCGCGGCAGTAGCCGCAGTGGAAATCGGAGAAGACGGTGACCGTCTGCGTGCCCGAACCCCACGCGATCGCACCCTTGCTCGACAGCCGCGTCACATCGAGCGTGCGGGCGACGGCGGGCTGGGTCGTGACTCGCGCACCCGCCCGCGCCGCGCCGGCCTCGGGCGCATCGGGCGTGGCATTGTCCTTCGCCGCGCCGCCCACCAGCATATCGGGATTGAGCGCGAGCAGCTTGGCGGCGGTCAGATCCTGCCGCGTCTCCATGTCATAGACGCGGCCGATGACGAGATAGCGCGCCGACTTGTCGACGTAGAACAAGTTCGCACCCGCCACGACCTCGCACAGCCCGTCGACCTTGGAGCAGTCGATCGCATCGACCTTGGTCTTGGGAAGCCGCTTCTGCAGCGCGACCTGGACCTGCGCGCCGATCGGCGCTTCGGCCGAGCCGGTCAGCAGCATCGCCGCCCCCGCCATCGCGCCGATCATGATAGTATTTGCCATGTGACCGCCTCCTTCCGGGCTCAGTTCTGGATGAAGACGCCTTCGAGGAAGACGATCTCGACATCGATGCCGGTCGGCATCTCGATGATGGGCTGGTACTGTTCGGCGCGCTCGATCAGGTATTTGCTGACCATGTCGGCCGACTGCGCGACGCCGTTGCCGATCCCGGCCTGGGCGATATCGCCGATGCCGAGTTGCTGGCGCTTGCCGTTGACGGTGACGTTGGTGCCCTGGAGCAGCATGTCGGTGTTGGCCGAGAAGCCACGCCCGAACCCGCCCGCTATCCCGGCGATGAAGGCCTGGGTGACGAGCCCGCCTTCGCGACTGACGACACGGCCGCGCACGCCGGTCTTGCCGGCGAAGCTGATGAAGCCCTTCACGTCCGACACCGCGAACCGGCCATTGGCCTGCGGACAGGTCATCCGCTGCAGCTTCACATAGACCTTCTCGGAAGAGAGATCGCCGCGCGCCGCGCCGTTGATGACGCAGCCTTCGATCCGCGTCGTGAGCAGCTTGCCGTTCTGGTAGACCGAGCGCGCCGGGCCGGTGATGCGCAGGATCACCGGCAGCGGATCGGTCTGCGACTGCACCCCCGCCGAGGCGTCGACGCCGACGATGACCTTCGCCTTCGCGATCGAGTTGGGCGGCAGGTAATTGGGGCTGTCGGTGTAGCTGGTCGTGCCACCCGAGATCCGAGTCGCGGTGCCCGAGGGGCCGCCCTCGAACGACACCAGCTTGATCGAGCGCGACTGCGACACCGCAGCCGCTGCCGCCTCGCCCGCCGTCATCGGCGCGCCGGGAGTGCGGTAATTGGGCTGGCCGGGGCCATACATCTGCGTCGGAGCCGGCGCGGCCGGCGCGGCGTTACGCTGCGCGATCTGCTGGCGAAGCTGGTCGTTCTCCTGCTGATAGGCGCTCATGACCCGCTGGCCATCGCTCGCCATCGACTGCTTCTCGCCCTGGAGCGCGGCGATCTGCGCCTGCAACTGCTCCATCTGCGCGCGCTGGCCGTCGACGCCCTTCAGCTGATTGTTGATCGACTGCATCTGCGCTTCGGATGCGGCCTGCCATTCACGCTGCGACATGTTCCGGTTGACCATGTCGTCGGTGGTGATCTTCACCTCCTTCCCGTCGGTGCCGACCGGCTTCAGCTTGGCATCGTCGCCCATGACGTACCAAGAGCCCAGCACCAGCGCGACGGCGCCACCACAGCCGAGGTAGAGCAGCTGCTTCTTGCGGACGGCATCGTTGCCGGCCATCAGCTCGCTGTCCCCGCCCTCCTCCGGCTCGGTATCGAGCTGCTTGGCACGGTTACGCTGGAAGATGTCCTTGAGGCTCATGGCCGCACTCCGTTGGCGAGGCCCGAAGGCGTGACGATATAGGCGGTGGTGGCTTCACCGGGCTTGAGGTTGGGGTTGGCGACCGAGACCGCGATCGCGTTCGACGGTGCGATCGTTCCCTCGCCCAGCGCGACCGGAACCTTGCCCCGGTTCTCGATCCTGAGCGTGCGGCCTGCGAGGCTGGCGCCGCGATACTCGGCGACCATCTGGACCTTGAGCGAGCCAATCATCACCGGGTCGGTGACCGCGGGCCTGACCTCGAACCCTTCGAGCGGCGCGGACTGGAACATCGCCTGGACCAGCGTGGCGGACGCCTCCTGCGGCGATGCCGCGACGGCCGCGACCTGCGTTTCCGCAGCGCCACCGATATCCTTGTTCTCGACGAACACCTGCTGCGCGTCGTCGCCGGCGAGCCGGCACGAGAATTTGTACACATAACCCTTCGACGTCGTGCCGAAGAACGACACGTTCGGCCGCGAATAGGCTTCCGGGACCGACACATAGATGTCGCCCCGGGTCGGTTCATTGACCACGGTGAAATCGTCGGTATCGACCCCTGTGGTCAGCTTCGAGACGCTGGCGAAGCGATCGTCCTTGAGGCTGACGCGGGTCAGCCCCGACTTCGACATCGTGCAGGCGACCTCGCTGTTGTCCTTTGCCAGCACATGCTCGTCGGCGAAGGCCGGCGCGGCGAGGACCACGCCGCCCGCCACGATCATCCCCGCCCCGATCAGGCGCGATAGCGAACACAGGCGCGATGCGAAGGCGGTCCCGCCCCCGATCAGCCCGACTGCGACCCAGGCGGTCATGCGTCGTCTCCGATGGTTGCCGCGGCGTCCTTGTCGGCCTTGGTGACCATCCCGAAGCCCTTGAGCTGGAGGGTCAGGCCGCGATACGCCCAATAGAAGCGGAAGGTCTTCGGCTCGGCGGTGACCGACTTCGAGCCGACGACGGTGTGCAGCGTGCCGGTCACTTCCGAGGTCAGTTTCTCGGGATCGACCTTCATGCCGGCGAGCGTGAAATACTGGCTGATGCTCGATCCGCGCTGCTCGTTGAGGATCTTCATCAGGTCGCGCTTGAGCGAACCATGTGCTTCCGGCGTGGCGATCGCCAGGATCGAGTCCATCCAGTATTCGAGATTTTCGGGCGAGCGGTTGAGCGTCATCAGCGCGGTGTCGCGCGTGACCATCTCCAGATACTGCTCGCTGACCCCGCTCGACGAGAGCGTCAACGGGGAGCGGACGATCGGCTGCAGGACGATCTCCCGGTCACGGGTCGCGCCGACCAGGAACAGCAGCACCACGAGGCCCGCGAGGACCAGCGCGACGATGCCGAGCATGTTGCGCTGCTTGAGGACGCGCTGCGACTGCGCGAGACCGACAGAATAATCCATTTAGCCCACCATCACGCGAAGGTGGGAGGGCGGCGTCGCCTTCAGCCCAGTAAAACTCGACGGCAGGTGCCAGTAGGCCATGTGGAGAATCCACGACGTGGCCTTGCCGGCTTTGAGTTTCCGAAATCCCCACCATCCGAGCAACGAGACCATCAATCCGATCACGACGTGCTGCGACAGGATCCCCCAGATGAAGGGGATCGCCATCGCGAGGAACTCGTCCGGCGTCCAGAAGCCGATCAGCTCCGGGTCGTCGAGATGCGAAGGGATGGTGTACCGGTCCATAAGCTAAGCCGCCCTCCCAGCGGTTGATCCAGCCGACGCCTCAGATGGTCGCGGTGACGGTCGAGGTGACGATCGGGATACCCGTGCCCGCGCCGACACCGACGGCGACGGGAACGGCCACCTGGCCGAGGCTGAAGCGGCCCGACGCCAGCGCGACGATGCCGCCGGCCAGGCTCATGACGGTGATGATCTTGCCGCCCGAGCCCTCGAGGAAGTCCGTGAACTTCGTCAGCGCGGTATTGAACGTCGTATCGGCGCCGGCGAACGCCGCCGACGCGCCCAGGACCATCACCATCGCGATGATCGCCAGGCCGAGAAGGACGCCATTGATCTGGCCACCCTTCGGCATTGAAAGTGCAGACATGCTCTTTCCCCTTGAAAGACGAAGCGGATTGCTGCGTCACCCTTAAAAGGGAGGAAGAAACTGACTCCCGCAAGATGGAAAAAAATTACACTATTTGTCTCGCGCCAAGTACATCTTGGTCGCCCGGAACAACGCCCCGCCTACTGCGGATTCTAAGGCGGTATGACTTGGATCAGTGTAAAAAAATTACACTATTTGTTGATGCGCCTTGCCGGAGGAGATCCGGTTACGCATCGTATCGCATCTGGTCGGCTTTATGCGGCCGATGGCGACACCCGCCGCTTTGTCGTACGGTCCGATATGCCCCAGGCGCTTTATACCTTCAAAGTGGATCACTCGCTGTTCCGCCTCGCCGTGGATGCGATGCGCATTCATTCATTGGCCACATGCGGATTTGAGACTGTTTCCGCTACCTCTATGAAAGGGTTGGAGAATTTCGTCGTTTGCCGTGATCCTGCCCCCTTTGTTCACGAGGCGCGAGATGCCGACATCCCCGGTCCGATTCGGGTCACGTTACGCATTCAGATGCACCAGAATGACCTGTTTCAGCGCGCGCGTGCCCATGCTGGCGACGCATCCGGATCGCTTGCGCCAATTCGGCTCACCTTCATTATCGGGCTACTCGCCGCATTTCATGGCACATTTACGGAGAGTTCATGAATCGCGCTGCGTGGCGGTGGTTGACAACGTGAACGGATAGATGCGTATTAGACCCCTAACGGGGGTCGCAGTATGTACCACCAGTCTACAAAGGCTTCAGTCTGCGAAGATCGGCAACAACGTCTTCACGCGTTGTTCATGGCTGAGTGGCGTCTGAAGAAAGTGACAAATGCCGAAATGGCTCGCCGCCTCGGCAAGAGCCTTAGCCTCGTCAACAAAATCCGAGCCGGCCAAACGCCCTTCACAGGGCGACTGATCGACCAGTTTGTTGATATCCTGCAGATCGACCCTGTCCGCGCCTATATCGCCGTCGACATCCTTCACGAGCCGATGGTGTACTACAGCCCGAGGTTCGCGACCGCAGTTACCGAAAGCCTCGAGTATTTCTCGGCAATCCTTTCCGATCCCGACATCCCCGAGATAGTGACTGGCTCCGAACGCGGCATCGGTCGAACTGGGCTGACCGGCTGAAGTCGGTCGTCGACACTACCAGTCTCGAAATGTACCGCCCCGTCTTACCGTCACATCACCTTGCGCTAAGCGTCCGAGTGGCAGAATGACGCTTGCTTATGCCCAGCGACCCATCCGAGATCAAAAAAAGCACGCGGTCCATGCGCCTGAAAAAGGAGCGGGAAGACAATGCGGGGTACCGGCGGTCGACCGTGGCGCTGTCGCCCGTAGCATTAGCGATCGCAGAGCGACTTCAGGATCGTCTGGGCCTCGGCTCCAGGGAAGCTGTCATCAACGCGGTTTTCGAGCGCATCGACTCCGATCGATATCTCAAATACGAATTTCTAGGGCCAGAGGGCTTCCGTTCGCCACCATCGCTGGCCGAACCCGAGGCTTCAAACCACGAGACAGCGGACCACGGACATGCGGCAAAGGCCACCAGCTGACGAGTCGGGTCATGCCATTGTCGATTTTCTCGACGAGCATCGACTGCCGCACAGCCCCGAGAATTACGGCTTCGCTCACACCTATTTCGAAGGTGCTGACGAGGCCCATTTCATGGCCGTCGCCAATCTGATCGACGGCGGTTATCGCCTCCGACAGGAAGACGTGCGAGCGATTTCGGCACCAGCGGATCTCCATGGCACCGCGACGACGATCGGCGAGCTCTCAACAGAGGTCATGCACATCATCGGTGCAACTGCCCAGGAGGCAAATGCCTTCGTGAAGACCCTGACGCTGACCGCGGCCGAGCTGGTCTCCGCCGACGGAAGCATCCATAGCGCGGTCGCGCGCATGACCGCCCAGGCAGAGCGCGCCGAAGAGCGGTTGAAGCAGATGAGCCTTCAGACGGCCCTAGTCCGCGAGCGCCTACGCTCGCTGGGCGTCGATACTGACATCGATCCTGCTACCTCGCTCCTCAACCGCATCGCGATCGAGTCGGTGCTCACCGCTGCACTCGGGGTCGGTTCCGGCTGAGGGCGGAATGACACCCTAAGCGCCGGCGTCCTTGGGCCAAAGGTACTCGCCAGTGAGGAGGATGTGTGCCCATCCGAGCGGCGTAAGCGTGGCGTGAGGACCGCAGTTTATGCGGCTTGGGCTGTTGGCTGATCTGTCTGGGGCACCCAGTTCCACGGCATCAGCTCGTCCCAGCGGGTGGCGGGCCAGTCGCCGGCGACCCTGGCGATGACATCGGCGATATAGGCCTGCGGGTCGACGCCGTTGGCCTTGCAGGTCTGGATGACGGTGTAGATGGCGGCGGCTCGCTCGCCGCCTGCGCGCGAACCCGCGAACAGCCAGTTGCGCCTTCCCACGGCGACGCCGCGCAGGGCCCGCTCCGCGATGTTGTTGTCGATCTCCAGACGCCCGTCACCCAGGAAGCGGCACAGCGCCGGCCAGCGTTTGGTGCCATAGGCGATGGCTTTGGCCATGTCGGACTTGGGCGAAAGGCGGCGAAGGGCAGCGTCGAGCACCTCGCGCAAGGCGTCGACCAGCGACTGGCTTCGTTCCTGTCGCGCTCGACGGCGTACATCCGGCGGCTGACCACGCACCTCCGCCTCGACGGCATAGAGCGCGCCGATGCGCTCCAGGATATCGGTGGTCAGCGGCGTGGAGAGGCGCTCGTGCAGGTCGAACACCTTGCGCCGGAAGTGTGCCCAGCATGCCACCTCTGTGACGCCACCGCGGTACAGGGCGTCATAGCCCGCATAGGCATCGGCCTGGAGAAAGCCGCGAAAGCCGGCGAGATGCGCCTGCGGGTGCGCCGCGGTGCGGTCGGGCGTGAAGCGATACCATGTTGCGAGCGGTGTCGTGCTGCCGGACGCCTGGTCGTCGGCGGCGTACACCCACAGCCGCCCGGTCGCGGTCTTGCCACGGCCGGGTTCGAGCACCGGCACCGGCGTGTCGTCGGCGTGGATCTTGTCGGCCTTGAGCACCTCGTCACGGATACGGCTGACCACCGGGTCGAGCAGTGCTGCAGCTTGCCCGGCCCAGCCCGCGAGCGTCGAGCGGTCGATCTCGAGCCCCTGCGCGGCCATCATCTCGGCCTGGCGGTACAACGGCAGATGGTGGTCGAACTTGGAGACGACGACGTGCGCCAGCGTCGCGAAGGTCGCCTTGCCCCGCGCCACAGCGCTGACCGGCGCGGGTGCCTGGACGATCTTCTCGCAAGACCGGCAGCTGTATTTGGGGCGGACGTTGCGCACGACCCGCCAGCGCACCGGCACGATGTCGAGCATCTCGTGCGCGTCCACGCCCAGCCGGCGCAGCGCACCACCGCAGTCCGGGCAGGTGCAGATACCGGACGCCGGCTCGTGGACGACCTCCTCGCGCGGCAGATGCTCCGGCAGACTGCGGACCGGTGCCAGGCGCGGCGCTACTCCAGGCGCCGCAGTCTCGACTTCGGAAACATCCCGCTCCGTTTCCAGCTCTTCCAGCGCCAGCTCGAGCTGTTCGATCTCGCGGCCCAACTTCTCGGAGGAGGCACCGAACTGCATCCGCCGCAGTCGGGCGATCTGCCCGCGCAACGTGTCGATGAGCAGATCGCGGGCGGCGAGCGCGGCATTCGCCCGGGCGAGCGATGCCTCCAGCGCGGTGATCCGCGCGGTGGCATCAGCAGGGGAAACAGGCGCTTCCAGCACCCGCATTTCATAACAGATCACGCATCGACGGGCGAGAAAAAGCGTCGCAAAACCGCCGTTTTCACCCCGCCAGCGTCGGCGTGAACGTCCGCTCTGGGCGACGCCAGTCGATGCCCTCCAGCAGCATCGACAATTGTGCCGGCGTCAGCGTCACCGTGCCCGTCGCGGTCACCGGCCAGACGAACCGGCCCCGGTCGAGCCGCTTGGAGAACAGGCACAGGCCTTGCCCATCGAACCACAGCAGCTTGACCAGATGACCCCGCTTGCCCCGGAACGCGAACAACGCGCCCGAGTGCGGGTTCTGGGCCAGCACCTGCTGCACCAGTACCGCCAGGCCATCGAACCCTTTGCGCATGTCGGTGACGCCACACGCCAGGAACACCCGCGTCGGCAACGGCGTGGGGCTCAACGCAGCACCGACAACACTCGCGCCAGCGCGCCGGCGTCCACCGACCCGTCCACGCTCACTCGGACGCCACCCGGAAATTCGATGCAGATGAGGCCGGACGTGGATGTCGCCGGCTGCGGCGCAGGTGCGGCGACATCGGCCACGCGCACCTCGGCGAATGCCGGCAGCGCAGGCGCGACCCCGCCCAGCTTGCCCAGCCGCGCCTGCTTGCGCCACGTATAGATCAGGCTGCTCGACACCTCGCGCCGGGCGATGACATCACGGACCCGCACGCCCGGCCGGAACGCCTCGGCCAGGATCTCCAGCTGGCTCTGTTGCAAAGATTGGCGGCAGTCAGAGGTAGGCTGTCGCTCTGCGCCGATCAGGCGGCTGCTGCGAAATGGT
>CAXBRX010000005.1:0-25882 GCA_963977835.1 uncultured Derxia sp. | reverse complement strand
GGAGATCATGGAATGCCACATGGTGGCGGGTGGGTTCGATTACCTCATCAAGACCCGGGTCGCACACATGCAGGCCTATCGCGATTTCCTGGGCAGCGTGCTGCTGGCTCTGCCCGGCGTGCGCGAGACTCATACCTATGCGGTCATGGAAGAAGTGAAGGACAGCACGGCCATCCATCTGCCGCATTGATTGCGCCACGGCCCGAGGCGCAGCCTTGCTTTTCGGCGCGCAGGGCAACAGACGGGCGCTCCCGCGCCAACCTAGTGCGGCGCAGGCTTGCTGCGGACGCCGAAGATCGCCGAGCCCACGCGCACGATGGTTGCGCCCTCGGCGACGGCGGCCTCCAGATCGGCACTCATGCCCATCGAGAGCGTGTCGAGCGGCAATCCGCTCGCGCACACCGTCTCGAACAGCCGCCGCATCGCGGCAAACGGTTCGCGCTGGCGCGCCGGATCGTCCTCGGGCTCGGGAATCGCCATCAAGCCGCGCAAACGCAGACGCGGCAGGCGCGCCACCGCGGTGCACAGAGCGACCGTTTCGTCGGGCAAAACCCCGCTCTTGCTCGCTTCGCCGCTGATGTTGACCTGAACGCACACCTGGAGCGGCGCCAGCCCTTCGGGCCGCTGGGCCGACAAGCGCTCGGCGATCTTGAGCCGGTCGACCGAATGCACCCAATCGAAATGCTCGGCGATCAAACGGGACTTATTGCTTTGGATCGGGCCGATGAAATGCCAGTGTGGGGCCGCAACGTGCGGTTGTTCACGCCCGAGATGATCCCGCAAGGCCAGAATCTTCTCGACGCCTTCCTGCACGTAGTTCTCGCCGAAGCAGGTCGCCCCCGCTTGCAGGGCCTCGATCACGGCTTCGACAGGAAAAGTCTTAGACACTGCCAGGACGAGAACGTCGGCGGGATCGCGTTTGGCTTCGTGTGCCGCGTGCGCGACGCGCGACAAGGTTGCTTGCCAGTTCTCGGCCACTGCCGACATAATCGATCGAGATCAATAGAAGAAGCGCGCGGATTATAGGATGGACATCTCCGAACTGTTGGCATTTGCGGTCAAGAACAAGGCCTCCGACCTTCATTTGTCGTCGGGCCTGCCACCGATGATCCGTGTGAACGGCGACGTACGCAGAATCAATCTGCCGCCGATGGAACACAAAGACGTGCACGGCATGATCTATGACATCATGAACGATGCGCAGCGCAAGCATTACGAAGAGAATCTCGAATGCGACTTCTCGTTCGCGATTCCCGGCTTGGCGCGGTTCCGGGTCAACGCCTTCATCCAGAATCGTGGCGCCGCGGCGGTGCTGCGGACCATTCCGACCAAGATCCTTTCGCTCGAAGAACTCGCAACGCCGAAGATCTTCGCCGAAATCTCGTTGCAGCCACGCGGCATCGTGCTCGTCACCGGGCCGACGGGTTCGGGCAAATCGACCACCCTCGCGGCGATGCTCAACCATGTCAACGAGAACGAATACGCGCACGTGCTCACGATCGAAGACCCGATCGAATTCGTGCACGAATCGAAGAAGTGTCTGATCAACCAGCGCGAAGTCGGGCCGCATACCCTGAGCTTCTCGAACGCCCTGCGTTCCGCGCTGCGTGAAGACCCGGACGTGATTCTCGTGGGCGAAATGCGCGACCTCGAAACCATCCGCCTCGCGATGACCGCGGCCGAAACCGGCCACCTGGTGTTCGCGACGCTGCATACGAGTTCGGCCGCCAAGACCATCGACCGGATCATCGACGTCTTCCCGGCCGCTGAAAAAGACATGGTGCGCGCGATGCTGTCGGAATCCTTGCGCGCAGTCATTTCGCAGACCCTGCTCAAGACCAAGGACGGCAACGGCCGCGTCGCGGCGCACGAAATCATGATCGGCACGCCGGCCATCCGTAACCTGATCCGCGAGAACAAGGTCGCCCAGATGTATTCGTCGATCCAGACCGGCCAGGCCCAGGGCATGCAGACGCTCGACCAATGCCTGCTCGATCTGGTCCGCCGCAACGTGGTCTCGCCGGCCGAAGCGCGCATGCGCGCACAGAACAAGGAAAACTTCCCGGGCTGATGCCCTCGGAAGTCCCGCCCACTTTGGCAGCAGCATTTTTGACGGAGTAGCGCATGGAACGCGAACAGGCCACTAAATTCGTTCACGACCTCTTGCGACTCCTGGTCAGCAAAAAGGGCTCCGACCTATTTCTGACCGCCGATTTTCCGCCCGCCTTCAAGATCGACGGGCGCATGCAACCGGTCTCGAACCAGCCTTTGACGGCGCAGCACACCATCGAACTCGCGCGCTCGTTGATGAACGACAAGCAGGCCGCCGAATTCGAAAAGTCGATGGAATGCAATTTCGCGGTCGCGCCGACCGGCATCGGCCGCTTCCGCGTGAATGCCTTCATTCAGCAAGGCAAGGTCGGTCTGGTGCTGCGGACCATCAACACCCGCATCCCCACGTTCGAAGAACTGGGTCTGCCGCTGACGCTCAAGGATGTCGCGATGACCAAGCGCGGTCTGGTCATCATGGTCGGCGCCACGGGCTCAGGCAAATCGACTTCGCTCGCCGCCATGGTCGGCTGGCGCAATGAAAACAGTTACGGCCACATCATCACGGTCGACGATCCGATCGAATATGTGCACCCGCACCGCAATTGCATCGTCACGCAGCGCGAAATCGGCGTCGACACCGAATCCTGGGATGCCGCGCTGAAGAACGCGCTGCGCCAGGCGCCGGACGTGATTCAGATCGGCGAAATCCGCGACCGCGGCACGATGGAACTGGCGGTGGCTTTCGCAGAAACCGGCCATTTGTGCCTGGCCACCTTGCATGCCAACAGCGCCAACCAGGCGCTCGACCGCATCATCAACTTCTTCCCCGACGATCGCCGCCAGCAATTGCTGATCGACCTCTCGCTGAACCTCAAGGCGATGATTTCGCAGCGTCTGGTGCCGCTCAAGAACACCAAGGGCCGGGTTGCAGCAGTCGAAATTCTGCTCAACACGCCTTACATCTCCGATCTGATCTTCAAGGGCGAAGTCGCCGAGATCAAGGAGCAGATGAAGAAAGGCCGCGAGCTCGGCATGCAGACCTTCGACCAGGCGCTGTTCGACCTCTACGAAGAAGGCAAGATCAGCTACGAAGACGCGCTGCGCAATGCCGACTCGGTCAATGACCTGCGCCTGTCGATCAAGCTGCAATCCAAGAGTGCCGCCAACCGCGACATCGCGAGCGGCACCGAATTCCTCAACATCGTCTGAGCAAAAACAAAGGGCGGCGCATCGCTGGCCGCCCTTGCTTGCTGCCGCCGCAGCGCTTCATTCGACGAAGCGCGAATTCCAACGCGAGACCGGATCGATGTGGGTATCGATCAGATTGTGGCGTTCGGCCACGAACGCGGCCTGGGTGCGGCGCGAAACACCGAGCTTGCGCAGGATGGAACGCACCTGATTCTTGATCGTGTGGTGGCTGCGGCCGCTGCGCTCGGCGATTTCGCGGTCGGGACGACCCCGCACGACTTCCTTGAGCAATTCGCGTTCACGCTTGGTCAGGTTGACCGAAAGCAGATCGCGACGGGCGCGACGTTCGCGCGCGATCAGGCCGCGCGTGACCCAATGCAGATGCGGCAGCGCCATCGACGACACACGGCGCAATTCACGGCCGAGCCCGGCCGGATCATGGACGATGAACAGATAGCCGCGATCGGTGCAGGCATCGCCGCTCCAGGCCACGCCGATGCGCGGCACGCCGTGAGCGATGGTGCCGTCGACGCCATTGGTCGCGGTCGGCAGCATCACCAGCGAATACCCGCCGCCAGCCGCGGCGAAACGCACGATGCGGTCCAGACGCGACGGATCAGCCACCAGGCTCGTCACATAGGAAGCGTTGGGCGTGTGCATCCAATCGGCCTGCCACACCTTGTCGACGCGCTTGAGCACACCCCAGAGGATTTCCACCGGCCCGCGCACCGCCGGTCCGGGCAATGCGAACCAGTCGCGCAGACCGTCGCGCGTCGTGCACGCATGCAGGCGGTCGATCCAGCGCGTGAACTCCGCGGCAACGACACCCTCTTCCATTGGGAGTTTCATTCTTCTTCTCCAACGTAACCAACGAGATGTGGACGGTGACATACTGCAACCCGCCCTTGTTTGGATTTACATCAATGTTTGCGCTTGAGTATTCAGATAAGGCGACGACCGGTCGAAGCCGGGCCGCGTACGGCAACACAAACTGTGAAGTCCATCACATGCCCAGTGTCCACACTCTCAGCGCCACCGCGATCGACGGCAGCATCATGCCGCTCGATATATTTCGCGGACGTGTTTTGCTCATTGTCAATACCGCGAGTGCGTGCGGTTTCACGCCGCAATACGAAGGGCTGCAAGCGCTTCACGCGCGTTATCACGATCGCGGTTTCGAGGTGCTCGGCTTTCCGTGCAACCAATTCGGCGCGCAGGAACCGGGCAGCGAGAACGAGATCGCACAATTCTGTACAACCCGTTTCGCGGTCGAGTTTCCGCTCTTCGCCAAGGTCGAGGTGAACGGCCCGCAAGCGCATCCGCTGTTTCGTTTGTTGACCGAAGCCAAGCCCGGTCTGTTCGGCAGCAAGGCGATCAAATGGAACTTCACCAAATTCCTCGTCGACCGCGATGGCGAGGTCGTGGCGCGCTTTGCGCCGATGACCAAGCCCGAACGGATCGCGCGCCGGATCGAACGCCTGCTCGGCGCCTGACCGGCGCCGCGCGCGCCGCAAAGGTCTTCAGACCGCGTGCTGCTCCAGCACGAAATTCGCGCCGTCGTATTGCGCAAGCGCTTCAGTCAGCCAGGGCATCAGCCGCGCCAGGGTGTCGTGCAAGACCCAGGGCGGATTGAGGATGAACATGCCGCTGCCGAGCAGGCCGAAACCGTCCGGCCCGGCGGGCTGTACCGTCATGCGCACATGCAGCCAGCCCTTGGGCGCCAGCGGTTTCAGGCGCTGCGGCAATTGCAGCGGCTCGGGGCGTTTGAGCACCGGGTACCAGACCATGAGCACGCATTCGGCAAAGCGCTGCATGGCATCGCGCACGGCATTCACCACATGTGCGTAATCGGCCTTGAGTTCGTAGGATGGATCGACGAGCACCGCGGCGCGGCGCGAAGGCGGCGGCAATTGCGCCTTGAGCCCCGCGTAGCCATCGCCCTTGCGCACCTCGGTATTGCGCCGCTTGCCGAATTTCGCATCGAGCAAACGATGATCGGTCGGATGCAATTCATACAGACGCAACCGGTCTTGTTCGCGCAGCATTTGCGCTGCCACCTCGGGCGAGCCCGGGTAATGGCGCAACGCGCCGCCCGAATTGAAGCGGCGCACCAGCGCCACGTACTGCGCGACCTCGGGCGGCAGATCGTCGCGGTCCCATAAACGGCCGATGCCCTGGGCAAACTCGGCATGCTGCTGCGCGTATTTCTCGTCGAGCGCGTAGCCGCCAGCCCCCGCATGGGTGTCGATCATCCAATAGGGTTTGTCCTTCTCGCCGAGGTAACGCAGCACCTCGATGAGCACCAGATGTTTGAGAACGTCGGCATGGTTGCCGGCGTGAAAGGCATGGCGATAAGCAAGCATGGGCGCCATGATACGGCGCGCACGCGCATGGTCCTGCGCGACCCCGCCGATCGTCGGGCAAGTACGGCAACCACCCCGAATTCAATCCGTCATCGCCAGCGCGGCAAAACTCGCCAACCAATGGCTGCCGACATAGGCGCCGCCCGACACATGCGGCAAGGCCGCGTCGAGATGGGTGATGATGGCCTGGTCGAATTGCAGCGCCTGTTGCGGCCCGACGGCCGAACGCAGGCGCCGCATGCACCAAGCGCGCGACAGATTGAGGCCGTCGAGATGCGCAAGTTTGGGATCGTTGCGGTCGCCGACCTGGGCCGGGGTCAGCCAGACCGCGAGCTCGTCGCCCTTGGGCTGGAACTCGCCCCACCAGACCGAGAACACCAGGCCCGCCATCAACCGCTGCATCAAGGCCGCTTCGCACAAGCCTGGGGACAGAAAATCGTCGGCGCCGGGTTCGTACCGGGCCGGATAGTCCTTGTCGCGCCCGTACCAGCGTTCGGCCGCCTCGCGGATCGCCTTGACGAACAACGCGTCGCCGGCTTGGGTCGCCCATTCGTAAGCGAATCCGAGTGCGAAAGCGGTGTTGCCATGCGCGCCGCCGCGTTGCGGGTAAGGCGCGCGCTGCAGATATTCGCGCAAGCGCAGCGCGAGGTCGCGCGCCAGGGGCGCGAGTGCATCGGCCCAGCGGCGCGCCACCGGTTCGGCCTGGGCGAGCAGTTCGGCCTCGTGCGCAAGTTTGAGCAGCCAGGCCCAGCCATAGGGCCGTTCAAACGCGCCGCGTCCGTCGACCTGGAAATAGGCATGCTCCACCGCGAGATGCTCGGGCGTCAGATGGGCGTTCAGGGTCTCGACCACCGGCCGCGCGAGCTTGATGCGCCGATGCAGGCGGATGCAACGCACCAGCAGCCAATGCATGTGCACGCTCGAATGCCAGTCGTAACTGCCGAAGAACGCGGGATGCAATTGACGCGGCGTGCGCGCGTCTTCCTCGCCATGCAGCAGATGCTGGACATGATTGGGAAACTCGGTGCTCACATTCGCGAGCGCGAGTCCGGCGTAATCATTGGCCAGGGCGGGGGTGAATTCATGCATGCCGCGCACCTTACGCGAAGGTGTGCGGCATTGCACGCGCCGACCATTCCTGGCGGCGCTGCGGCGGCGCCGATGGACGACGTTGGCGTGAGAAAGCTCAGTCGCCGAAGAAATGCTTGCGGTAGCGCGGATTCATCTGCGACAACGACAACAGCATCAGGAAATCGGCCGAATTGAAATCGGGATCCCAGGCCGGCGCACCGCAGATCATCGCGCCGACGCGCAAGTACCCCTTCACGAGCGGCGGCGCTTCGACTTCGAGCGAGGTGTCGAGCTTTTCGATCGGCAGCGCCAGACGCGGGAAGATCTGGTATTCGGCCGGCGCCAGATGCTTGCCTTCGAGCGCGCGATACAAGGACGCCGCCTGATGGCCGCCGTCACGCATGCTGATGCTCGCGCAGCCGATCAGATGTTCGTAACCGCCGGCACGCATGTATTCGGCAATGCCCTTCCACAACAGCATGATGACCGCGCCGCTGCGATAGTCCTGGTGCACGCAGGAGCGGCCCAGCTCGACCATGTTGTGGCGCAGGTGCGCCAAGCGCGTAAGGAAGAACTCGCTTTCGCTGTAATAGCAGCCGATCTTCTTGGCCGCGTGCGGCGGCAGGATGCGATAGGTGCCGATCACCTGCTGCGTCTTGTTGTCGCGCACGATCAGGTGGTCGCAGAACCGGTCGAACATGTCCTGATCGATGCGGCGGCCTTCTTCGTCGACCACATGCGCGAGGCCCGCGCCCATTTCCTCGGCGAACACCTTGTAGCGCAGGCGCTGGGCTTCGCGCACTTGCGCGGGCGTATGCGCAAAGCTCACCGTGAAGCCGTGCGCGTCATGCGCTTCGATGCGTTGCGCGACGCTCGGACGCGCAAGCTTGGCGCGGGTTTCTTGAAAACGGTTGCGCGTTCCGTCGATGACGCGACGCGGCAGCGACAACAACCCACCGGCGCTGCTGCGATTGACCTCGGCGGGCGCGAACAGCGCTGCCAGCGGCGAGGGGAAACGATCCTTGGCCATGCTTCCTCCGGACTATATTTCTGTGCGAGTACCCGCACGCTAGAGCCCGGTGATTGCGTGTTGAAGTCGTTTGCGTGACGCCGCCATGACAAGGCCGCGGCATGCGCGCGGCGGATCAGCTATTGCGCCGCGGTCGCGACCGATCTGGCCCTGAACTGGAAGCCGCCGTAATAGGCCACCGCGTGGCCGCCGGTGTTGTCGGTATCGGTCATGACGCTGACCCCGATCAGGCGTCCGGGCGGTTCGCCGAACGCACGCTCGAAATCGGCGACCACATCGCGCTCGCGCGTCTGCCATTGCCCGACGCCCGCGCGGCCCGATTGCGCGACGATCATCTTGACGCGCGAAGTGTAGGTATTGTCGATGACACTGCCCTCGGGCTGCCGGTTTTCCCAGATGTACATCAGCGTCGCATAGGGCAGTTCATTGCCCGTCAGCAAGCGCACCTGGTCGGCGATCAAGCGCTCGCGAAACGGCAAGGACGCGCGATCGCCCGCAAAGACGAGGATCAGCCGCACCGGCGCATCCTCGAGATCGCGCCGCGTGTTGTCGGCGTCGGCGATCAGATCGCTCACCTTCCATTGCCAGCGCAGCAGCGGTGTTTGTTTGAGATCGAGCGACAACTCGTAGCGCAGCCCCGACGCGGAACCATCGGCGATCGCCTTGAGCACGGATTGCGCGCGCAGACCGCCGTCGGCCTGGGGCACATCGTCGGTGATGACCGAATAATCGGTCTCTTTCTTGTCGCGCCGGACTTTCCAGCGCTGCCAGCTTTGGGCCGGCTCGTCGGCAGAACCGGCGCGCCAGACGCCTGCGGGCACCTGCTCGGACGCGTGAGGAAGAGCACCGCCAGGATTGGCACACCCGGCCGCGGCCAGGACCGACACGCCGCACAGCCAGATGCGTAAGGAATGGGAACTCATGAGCCAGACAAGACGCGCAAAAATCGACGAAGCCCGCTTCGTACGCGCGCCCGAAGGCGCCATTGTGGCAGACCGGCGACCGTGCCGATACCGGCGCGCTCGTCTAGAATCGCCAGGCGCGCGCCAGCCGGCACTGCGCAGTTCTCGGGCGGCAGCGCGCCGTCGCATCCTCGATGTTCAATCAATTCCTGCGTTTTCTGATCGTCGGTGGCCTTGCTGCCGCCTGCGACATGGTGGTGGCTGTGGCCGCGATGGAGTTGCTGGGCCTGTTCAGCGAATACGAACTTGGCCCCCTGGTCAAACTCGCCATCAACCTCGGCGGTGTGCTGTGCGCCTCGATCGTGGCCTATGCCGGATTGCGGCGCTGGACCTTCGCCAGCAGCCAGCCGCATCGCACCGCCTTGCCGCGTTTCGTCGCGATGTCGCTCGGCGCGGTCTGCGTGGATGAACTCGCGCTGCTCGGGCTGTTGCAGCTCACGCCCTTGTCCTATCAGAACGCAATGGCGATCACCTTGGTCGGCACTGCACTGATCGTCTTTTACACCGCGAAGCGCTGGGTGTTCCAGGCGCGCTGAACGCCCCGCCCGGGGTCCGACTGCGCGCGCCGTGCGCCGCGTAGAATCGGCCCCTCGTCTAGGAGTCCAACATGTTCGACAACCTGTCCCAGCGTCTTGCCAAGGTCGTCAAGACCATGCGCGGCGAAGCGCGCATCACCGAAGCGAACTCGGCCGAAATGCTGCGCGAGGTGCGCCTCGCGCTGCTCGAAGCCGACGTCGCGCTGCCGGTGGTCCGCGAATTCATCGCCAATGTGAAAGCCAAGGCGCTCGGCCAGGACGTGATCACCTCGCTGTCGCCGGGACAGGCGCTGGTTGGCGTGGTGCAGCGCGAACTCACCGCCGTCATCGGCGGCGCGGCCGATGCGAAAGCGGCCGAACTCAATTTCGCGACCACGCCGCCGGCGGTGATCCTGATGGCCGGCCTGCAAGGCGCGGGCAAGACCACCACCACCGGCAAGCTCGCCAAGTGGCTCAAAGAACAGCAAAAGAAGAAGGTGCTGGTGGTTTCGGCCGACGTCTATCGCCCGGCGGCCATCAAGCAGTTGGAAACCGTGGCCGGCCAGGTCGGCGTGGACTTCTTCCCCTCCGCCCCCGAGCAAAAGCCGGTGGACATCGGGCACGCCGCGATCGACTGGGCCAAGCGGCATTACCACGATGTGGTGATCGTCGACACCGCGGGCCGCCTGGGCATCGACGAAGCGATGATGACCGAGATCCGCGCGCTGCATGACGCGCTGCATCCGATCGAGACCTTGTTCGTCGTCGACGCCATGACCGGCCAGGACGCGGTCAACACCGCGAAGGCCTTCGGCGATGCGCTGCCGCTGACCGGCGTGGTGCTGACCAAGCTCGACGGCGATGCACGTGGCGGCGCGGCGCTGTCGGTGCGGCACATCACCGGCAAGCCGATCAAGTTCGCGGGCGTCGGTGAAAAGCTCGACGGCCTCGAAGTCTTCCACCCCGACCGCATGGCGCAACGCATCCTCGGCATGGGCGACATCCTCGCCCTGGTCGAAGAAGCGCAAAAAGGCGTCGATGTCGCAGCGGCCCAGCAGATGGCCGAGAAGTTCAAGAAGGGCGGCGGCTTCGATCTCGACGACTTCAAGGCGCAGCTCGGGCAGATGAAGAAGATGGGCGGCCTCTCGGGCCTGCTCGACAAGCTGCCTGCGCAATTCCAGGCCGCGGCCGGCCAGGCCAACATGGGCCAGGCCGAGAAGCAGGTGCGCCGCATGGAAGGCATCATCAACTCGATGACGCCGCAGGAACGCGCCAAGCCCGACCTCATCAAGGCCAGCCGCAAGCGCCGCATCGCGGCCGGTGCGGGCGTGCCGGTGCAGGAGGTCAACCGTCTGCTCAGTCAGTTCGAGCAGATGCAGGGCATGATGAAGAAGATGCAAAAGGGCGGTCTGGCCAAGATGATGCGTGGCATGAAAGGCCTCATGGGCGGTGGTTCGCCCTTCGGCGGAGGCGGCGGACCGCTGGGGCGCTGAGGCAACGCTCGACGGCGCAAATGTGACGCCAGGGGAGACACTAAATCTAGAGTCGACCAGTTTCCTGGAGCTCTAAGTTTAGGACGGATAGTGTGATCAAGCGTCCCTCCGAAGCGATCGCACTGCGATGCATGTCACGATTTCGGACGCATTCCCCTAGAGAAAATGCGCAACAGCCCATTCCTTTTCATTCAAATTCCTTGACATTCGATTTTTCTTCGCCGATGCTGCGCGCGTCATGATTGACAGCGCCGCAAACTCCTGTTTGGCGCCCTTTCCCTAGGAGAACCGCACCATGGCAACCGCAAAGAAAGCTGCGAAGAAGGCGCCGGCGAAGAAGGCCGCTGCCAAGAAACCTGTCGCCAAGAAGGCCCCGGCGAAGAAGGCTGCTCCGGCCAAGAAGGCCGTCGCTGCCAAGAAGCCCGTCGCCAAGAAGGCCCCGGCGAAGAAGGCTGCTCCGGCCAAGAAGGCCGCTGCCAAGAAGCCCGTCGCCAAGAAGGCCCCGGCGAAGAAGGCTGTCGTCGCCAAGAAGCCCGTGGCCAAGAAGGCTGCTGCGCCCAAGAAGAAGCGCGCCGCCAACCCGGCCCTGATGCAAGAACTGACCCCCTCGGCAACGCTGGCCGCGATCATCGGTGCTGCACCGGTTCCGCGTCCTGGCGCCACCAAGAAGATCTGGGACTACATCAAGAAGTTCGGCCTGCAAGACAAGGTCAACAAGCGCATGATCAACGCCGACGACAAGCTCAAGGCGCTGTTCGGCGGCAAGGGGCAGGCGTCGATGTTCGACCTCGCCAAGTTCGTGTCCGCGCATCTGAAGTAATTCAGACGCCGCAAGGCACATGAAAAGGGCCGGCAATGCCGGCCCTTTTTTATTGCGGCTGCGCCGTCGCGCTAGAGCGAGGCCAGAAATGCACGAATACCGTTGAGCACCATCTCGACGGCGATCGCGGTCAGGACCAAGCCCATCAGACGCTCGAACGCGACGATGAAGCGCGAGCCCAACGCGCGCTCCAGACGCTCGGCCGCCAGCAAGATCGTGATCGAGACCACCATCGCCACGCCCAGGGCGCCTATCCATTCGGGCATGCGATTGGGCGCCTGCGCGGACAGCAGCATCACCGTGGCCATCGCCGACGGACCCGCAAGCGCGGGCACGGCCAGCGGCACGATGAAGGGCTCGCCGTCGTTCGCGCCGCCCATCACGCCGTCGGCGCTCGGAAAGATCATGCGCAAGGCGATCAGAAACAAGATGATGCCGCCGCCGATCTGCAAGGACAGATTCGACAGCCGCAAAGCCTGCATCACCTGTTCACCAAAAAACAGGAACAACAGCAGCAAGGCAAAGGCGAAGCCGCATTCGCGCGCGATGATCATCGGCTTGCGCGCCGGAGCGACGTCCTTGAGGCCTGCGATGAAGATGGGAATGTTGCCGAACGGATCGGTGACGAGCACCAGAAGCAGCGCCGCCGAAGTGAAGGTGTGATTCATCGAGCCTCACATGGCGGTGCGTGGGCCGTTGCCGGGCTTGGCCGCCGTCGCCGTGCCACCACTGCCCTGCCAACGCTTCCAGGCGGTCTGCACAGCACGCGGGTACTCGGGCCGCCCGCGGCTGCCGTTGTAGCGGCCCAGGGCCATGTAAAGGTCGCCCTTCTCGATGTCGAGGTAGTGGCGCAGGATGGTGCAGCCGTAGCGCAGGTTGGCCCGCATGTCGAACAAGGTCCGTGGCTCGCCATTGCCGATCTGGCGGGTCCAGAACGGCATCACCTGCATGTAGCCGCGCGCGCCGACCTGCGACACCGCATGTTTGCGAAAGGCCGACTCGACTTCGATCAGTCCGAGCACGAGCGAAGGATCGAGCCCCGCGCGTTTGGCCTCGTACCAGACCGAGCGCAGGAAGTCCTGACGCACCTGGAAATCGGGCTGGCGCCGCTTGAGACGCTCGCCCATGTCGCCCAACCAGTTCAGATAGGCGAGCCGCTCTTCATAGGTGGTGAAGGTGGGCTCGGGCGGTGCCGCATCGGAGATCTGGCTCGCCAGCAAGGTGCGCACGGAGTCGGCCAAGCGTTCTTCCTGTTGCGCGCCGGCCTGCGCCCGGCCCATCGCCAGGCCGAGGCTCAGCGCCAACAAGCAGACCGGCAGCGCCCTTCGCAGGCGCCGACCGTCAAGGTTGGTCAGAAGGTCCATGATCATGCGTTTCGATCTTGCGGGCGTCCCGGGGCGGCGATCGCTTCGCTGCCTCAATCGGCCAGATCGGCCCGCACCCGGGCGATGGCCTGGGCCACCGCTTCGTCGATGGCGAGCGGCGTTGCCGCGGCATCGCGCCGATGCTGGAACTCGACCTTGCCGTCCTTGAGCCCGCGGTCTCCAATCGTGATCCGATACGGCGCGCCGATCAACTCCCAGTCGGCAAACATCGCACCAGGACGCTCGCCGCGGTCATCGAGCAACACATCGATGCCCGCTGCCGCGAGTTCGTCGTGCACCCGTTGCGCGGCCACGCGCACCGCGTCGCTGCGATCGGCCCCGATCGGGCAGACCACGACTTCGAACGGCGCGATCGGCGTCGGCCAGATGATGCCCTTGGGATCATGGTTCTGTTCGATCGCGGCGCCGAGCAAGCGGGTCACGCCGATGCCGTAACACCCCATCTCGATGATCTGGGGCTTGCCGTTTTCATCGAGATACGTGGCGTTGAGCGCCTTGGAATACTTGGTGCCGAGGTAGAACACATGACCGACCTCGATGCCGCGCTGGATCGCGAGCACGCCCTTGCCATCGGGCGACGGATCGCCCGCGACGACATTGCGCAGATCGGCCACCGAATAGGCTTGTTCACCACCGGCAAGCTGGGGCAGCACATCGCGCGCCCAATTGACGCCGGTGTAATGGAAATCGGCCTCGTTCGCACCGCAGACGAAATCGCTCATGTTGGCGACCGTGCGGTCGGCCACGACATGCACCGGCTTCTTGAGGCCGATCGGGCCGAGGTAGCCGGGCTTGCAGCCGAAATGCTCGACGATTTCGCTTTCGGTCGCGAACCGGAATCCGTTCTTGAGGCCCGGCACTTTGTTGGCCTTGACCTCGTTGAGCTCATGGTCGCCGCGCACCAGCAACAGCCAGATTTGGGCCGGGCCGGTGATCGCGCCCTGGGCATCGACCTGATCGACCGCGAGCACCAGTGACTTCACGGTGCGCGTGAGCGGCAGGCCGAGCAATTCGGCGACGTCTTCGCATTTGGCTTTGCCGGGCGTCGGCGCCTTCACCAGCGGCTCGGCGGGCGCAGCGCGCTCGGCGACCAGCGGCAGGCCTTCGGCGAGTTCGACATTGGCCGCGTAATCGCTGGTCGGGCAATAGGCAATGAGATCTTCGCCGGTGTCGGCGATGACCTGGAATTCATGCGAACGGTCGCCACCGATCGCGCCGGTGTCGGCCGCGACCGCGCGGAAAGTCAGACCCATGCGCGTGAAGATGCGCACATAGGCGGCGTACATCTTGTCGTAGCTCGCCTTGGCGCTTTCCATGTCACGGTCGAAGGAATAGGCGTCCTTCATCGTGAATTCGCGCCCGCGCATGACGCCGAAGCGCGGCCGGCGCTCGTCGCGGAACTTGGTCTGGATGTGATACCAGTTGACCGGCAACTGGCGGTAGCTCTTGATCTCCTGGCGCGCGATGTCGGTGATCACCTCTTCCGAGGTCGGCTGGATGATGAAATCGCGGTCATGGCGATCTTTGATGCGCAGCAACTCAGGGCCGTACTTCTCCCAACGACCCGATTCCTGCCAGAGCTCGGCGGGCTGCACCACCGGCATCAGGAGTTCGATCGCACCCGCGCGATTCATCTCCTCGCGAATGATCTTTTCGATCTTGCGAATCGAGCGCAAGCCCATGGGCATGTAGTTGTAAATGCCCGCGGCGAGCTTTTTGATCATGCCGGCGCGCAGCATGAGCTTTTGCGACACCACTTCGGCATCGGCGGGCGCTTCTTTGAGCGTGGAAATGAAGAACTGGGAGGCTTTCATCGGACTGGACGGAAAACCGGCGATGCCGGTGAGTTTGCATCACCCGAATCGGTGACGAGCTGCGGAAAAGCCCGCAAAGACGCTGGGAACTTCGTGCTTATAATCGATTCAATTCTAAACAAATGCAGGTGGTGTGATGCTCGACCGTGAAGGCTTTCGCCCGAACGTCGGGATCATTCTGGTCAACCAAAAGAGTCAGGTCTGGTGGGGCAAGCGCGTCAACGAGCATTCATGGCAATTCCCTCAAGGTGGCATCAAGTACGGTGAATCGCCCGAACAGGCGATGTTCCGCGAGTTGCACGAGGAGATTGGCCTGAAGCCCGAACACGTCAAGATCCTTGGCCGGACCCGAGATTGGTTGCGCTACGAAGTCCCCGACCGTTTCATCAAACGCGAGATCCGCGGACATTACCGCGGGCAAAAGCAGATCTGGTATGTGCTGCAGATGTCGGGGCGCGACTCCGACGTCTGCCTGCGCACGACCGATCATCCGGAATTCGACGCCTGGCGCTGGCAGGATTACTGGGTGCCGCTCGACACCGTCATCGAGTTCAAGCGCGATGTCTATTCGCTCGCGCTCAATGAGCTTGCGCGCTTCGTGTTCCGCGGCAAGCGCATCGATGTGCCGGCCAGCCATGCCGTCAAGGCGCGCACGCGCGAGCCGCGTTACCTGCGTCAGGTGGTTCGCCCCATGACCGAGTCGGAAATGCTGCCGGACGCGTCGGCGGAACCGCCTTCCGACGCCTCCTGAGCAACTCACAGCAGCACCAGATTGTCGCGGTGGATCAACTCGGGTTCTTCGCAGAATCCGAGCACCGCACCGATCTCGCTCGACGGCTTGCGGGCGATCAGCCGGGCCTCGGCGCTGGCGTAATTGACGAGGCCGCGCGCAATCGGCTGGCCTTGCGCATCCATGCAGGCGATCACATCGCCACGCGCAAAATCGCCATGGACTTCGGTGACTCCGATCGGCAACAGGGATTTGCCATCGCGGATCAGGGCGCGCACCGCCCCGGCATCGAGACTGACGCTGCCTTTGAGCTGCAGATGATCGGCCAACCATTGTTTGCGTGCCGACAAGGCCGTGGTCTGCGCAACCAGTTGCGTGCCGATCGCCTCGCCCTGCCCCAGACGGACCAGCACTTCGGGTTCGCGCCCGGAGGCGATCACGGTGTGGGCGCCCGACATCGCGGCGCGTTTGGCCGCGAGTATCTTGGTGATCATCCCGCCGCGACCGATGGTGCTGCCGGCGCCGCCGGCCATGGCTTCGAGTGCGGGCTCGCCCGCGCGCGCCTCGTCGATGAAACGCGCTTGCGGGTCCTTGCGCGGATCGGCGCTGTACAGGCCGCGCTGATCGGTCAGGATGATCAAGGCATCGCCTTCGATCAGATTGGTGACCAGAGCGCCCAGGGTGTCGTTGTCGCCGAACTTGATTTCGTCGGTCACGACGGTGTCGTTCTCGTTGATGATCGGCACCACGCCCAGGCGCAGCAAGGTCAGCAGCGTGCCGCGCGCATTGAGATAGCGGGTGCGATCGGCCAGATCGGCATGGGTGAGCAGAATCTGCGCGGTACCCACGCCATGGGCGCGAAATTCCGATTCGTAGGCCTGGGCCAGCCCCATCTGCCCGACGGCGGCGGCGGCCTGCAATTCGTTGATGTCGTGCGGGCGTTTGTCCCAGCCCAGGCGTTGCATGCCTTCGGCGATCGCGCCTGAGCTCACCAGCACGACGTCCTTGCCGCTCGCGCGCAAGTGCGCGATCTGCTGTGCCCAGCGCGAGATCGCGGTCAGATCCAGGCCGCGTCCGTCATTGGTCACCAGACTCGACCCGACCTTGACGACGACACGATGGGCTTGCGCTATGACGGACTTCATGAGGAAGGACTCAGTGTTTGTCGGGTGGAATTTCGTCTGCGCCACCGGCTCGCTCGGCGGCAAAACGCACATCGATCTCGGTTTCTTCGGGCGCCGCTTGTGCGAGCTCGAGCGCACGCTGGCGCTCGATGTCTTGCCAGATCGCCAGGCACAGCGCCTCGCAGCCTTCGCGGGTCAGGCCCGAAATGGTGTAGACCGGCCCTTTCCATTTGAAGCGCTTGACGAATTCCTTGACCTTCGCGGCACGGTCTTCGGGCGCGATCATGTCGAGCTTGTTGAGCACCAGCCAGCGCGGCTTCTCGTACAGCGCGGGATCGTATTTGCGCAATTCCTCGACGATCGCACGCGCCTCATGGACCGGATCCACGCCTTCGTCGAACGGGGCGAGGTCGACCAGATGCAACAGGATGCGCGTGCGCGCCAGATGGCGCAGGAATTGGTGGCCGAGCCCGGCGCCTTCGGCGGCGCCCTCGATCAAACCGGGAACATCGGCGATGACGAAGCTCTTCTCGGCGCCGACGCGCACCACGCCGAGATTGGGGTGCAAGGTCGTGAACGGATAGTCGGCGACCTTCGGCCGCGCATTGCTGACCGCGGCGATGAAGGTCGATTTGCCGGCATTGGGCATGCCGAGCAGGCCGACGTCGGCCAGCACCTTGAGCTCGAGATGCAGTTCGCGCGATTCCCCCTCGCGACCAGGCGTGTGCTGACGCGGTGCGCGGTTGGTGCTCGACTTGAAATTCAGATTGCCCATGCCGCCATCGCCGCCCTTGGCGAGCAAGGCGACCTGGCCGTGCTGGGTCAGATCGGCGATGACTTCCTGCGTCGCCTGGTCGGTGACCAGAGTGCCGACCGGCACGCGCAGCGTGATGTCGTCGGCGCCCTTGCCGTTGCAATCGGCGCCGCGGCCCGGTTCGCCGTTGCGCGCACGGAATGCGCGCGTGTAGCGATAATCGACCAGGGTGTTGATGTTGCGGTCGGCCACCGCAAAGATGCTGCCGCCACGGCCGCCGTCGCCGCCGTCGGGGCCGCCGAACGGGATGTATTTTTCGCGGCGGAAAGACACGGCACCGTTGCCGCCCTTGCCGGCGAACACTTCGATCCGTGCTTCATCGACGAATTTCATGATGACTCCCGCAAGCGCCCCGGACAAACGAAAAAGGCCACGACGAAGCGTGGCCTTGCGCGACGCGAAGGCGAAATGATCAGGCCGGGATGACCCAGACCGTGTGCTTCTTCAGCGCGCCCTTGATGCCGAACTTGACGACGCCGTCCTTCAACGCGAACAGCGTGTAGTCCTTGCCGACACCGACGTTCTCGCCGGCGTGGAAACGCGTGCCACGCTGACGAACGATGATGCCGCCGGCGTTGATGGCTTCGCCGCCATACACCTTGACGCCAAGACGTTTCGCTTCTGAGTCGCGACCATTGCGCGAGGAACCGCCTGCCTTTTTATGTGCCATGTCTTGCTCCTTCGAGTCCCGGCGTTACGCGTTGATCGCGTCGATGCGGATCTCGGTGAAATTCTGCCGGTGACCCTGACGCTTCTGGTAATGCTTGCGGCGACGCATCTTGAAAATGCGCACCTTGTCGTGCCGGCCTTGGCCGACGACGGTAACCTTGACGGAAGCTCCTGCCACGAGAGGCGCGCCGATCTTGATCTGCTCGCCCTCACCGACCGCCAACACTTGGTCGATCGTGACTTCGGAGCCAACTTCCGCAGGTATCTGTTCTACTTTGATCTTCTCGCCGGCGACGACTTTGTACTGCTTGCCGCCAGTTTTTATGACCGCGTACATGTTGACCTCTCGCACAAATGAATGATCCCGAATGGACAAACGCCCATCGGGAACTCGCTATAATAGCGATCTATGCGTGCCATGTCAAAAACTCATTGAAAAACAGCATGTTGCGCTTCTCCCGCCGAGGAATCTTTTGACACTCACCGAATTGCTCGCCCCGGTGTCGGACGACATGCGCGTGGTCGACCAAGTCATCCGCGACCGCCTGCGTTCCGATGTTCCGCTGATCAACGCCATCGCCGAATACATCATTGCCGCGGGCGGCAAACGGCTGCGTCCGGCCTTGTTGCTGATGATGTCGGGTGCGCTCGGCTACCGCGGACGCTTCCATCACGAATTGGCCGCGGTGGTCGAATTCATCCATACCTCCACCCTGCTCCATGACGATGTGGTCGACGAATCGGACCTGCGCCGCGGCCGCAAGACCGCCAATGCGGTGTTCGGCAACGCGGCCTCGGTCCTGGTCGGCGACTTCCTCTATTCGCGCGCCTTCCAGATGATGGTGGAACCCGGCGTCATGCGTGTCATGTCGGTGCTCGCCGATGCGACGAACACGATCGCGGAAGGCGAAGTGCTGCAATTGATCAACTGCCACGACCCCGACGTTTCGCAGGAAAACTACTTCCAGGTGATCCGGTTCAAGACGGCCCGCTTGTTCGAGGCGTCGGCGCAACTCGCCGCGATCTTGGCCGGTGTGCCCGCCGAGGTCGAAGCCGCGTGCGCCGCCTACGGCCGCCATCTGGGCACCGCATTCCAGCTCGTCGACGACGTGCTCGACTATTCGGGCAGCGTCAGTGAAACCGGCAAGAATGTGGGCGACGACCTGCGCGAGGGCAAACCCACGATGCCGCTGATCTATTTGCGCGACCATGGCTCGGAGGCGGAAAAGGCGATGGTGCGCGCTGCCATCAGCAGCGAGACCGAACCGGCGATCGAGCCCATCATCGATGCGCTCAAGGGCAGTGGCGCACTCGATTACACGCGTGAATGCGCGCGGCGCGAAGGCGAGCTCGCTGCACAAGCGATTTCCGGCTTCGCCGATTCGCGCTTCAAGCAAACTCTGATAGACTTATGTGCTTTCTCGGCCACCCGTAGTCAATGAACGGCCGACGAAACCCAAGTCGGGGTGTAGCTTAGCCTGGTAGAGCGCTACGTTCGGGACGTAGAGGCCGGAGGTTCGAATCCTCTCACCCCGACCAGTATCTTTCCCTCCGGTCCATCCGAGACCGCACTACCTCAACACAAGTCCATGACCTAGGCCCTTCGGCAGGTCGCTTCGTGTCGACTCAACCTGCCACATCGGTCTAACCCAGCCTGTCTTATCCGCCACCAATCGTGGGCCGAATGTGCCGTCCGCGCGGGGCATTTTCCTTTACAAGACACGGACCTAGAGGCAGTATCCATCGCAAACTCTGAACTTTTCGGGCGGTCTACGCCGCCCTGTTTCACGTTCGCGCATGGTCGCCATCTCGCCGTCTTCCGCCCCGTCTGCCCCTGCTTTACCCGGCCTTGCGCGTGCGCTGGTTCAGGGTGGTCGGCTGACGCAGGAACAAGCGAACAACCTTACCCGCAAGGCGCACGGCGCCGGCACGCTGTTCATCGATGAATTGATCGGCGCGAAGATCCTCGATCATGCCGATCTGGCCTTGTTCTGCGCCCAGACCTTCGGCCATCCGCTGCTCGATCTCGCTGCTGTCGACGTCTCCCAGATCCCGATCGAAACGATCGACCCCAAGCTGGTCGTCACGCTGCGCGTCATTGCATTGCGCAAGCGCGGCAACCGGCTCGCGGTCGCGATGTCCGACCCGACCAACCTGCAAGCGATCGACCAGATCAAGTTCCAGACTCAGATGCTGGTCGATCCGGTGGTCGTCGAGCATGAAAAATTGCAGCGGCTGGTCGAACAGATCTCGAAAACGACCGAAGCCAAACTCAGCGAACTGGCTGGCGACGATCTGAACATCGAGCTCGACGAGGCCCAGGTCGAAGATCCTTCGCAAGTCGCCTCGGACACCGATGTCGACGATGCGCCGGTCGTGCGCTTCCTGCAGAAAGTCATGCTCGACGCGATCAACATGGGCGCGTCCGATCTGCACTTCGAGCCTTACGAAAAGTTCTATCGCATCCGGTTCCGCATCGACGGCGAGTTGCGCGAAATGTCGCAGCCGCCACTGGTCATCAAGGAAAAACTCGCGGCGCGCATCAAGGTCATCTCCAAGCTCGACATCTCGGAAAAGCGCGTCCCGCAAGACGGCCGGATGAAGCTGGTGCTGGGGCCGAACAAGGCGATCGATTTCCGGGTCTCGACCTTGCCGACCTTGTACGGCGAGAAGATCGTGATGCGGATCCTGGATCCGTCGCAGGCCAAACTTGGCATCGAGGCGCTGGGCTACGATCCGGACCAACGCGATCTGTTGTTGGAAGCGGTGAAGCGCCCTTACGGCATGGTGCTGGTCACCGGCCCGACCGGTTCGGGCAAGACGGTTTCGCTTTACACCTGCCTGAACCTGCTGAATCAGCCGGGCGTCAACATCTCGACCGTCGAAGATCCGGCTGAAATCCAGATGGCCGGCATCAATCAGGTCAATGTCAACGAAAAGGCGGGCCTGACTTTCGCCTCTGCGCTGCGCGCCTTCCTGCGTCAGGATCCGGACGTGATCATGGTCGGCGAAATCCGCGACCTCGAAACCGCCGACATCGCGATCAAGGCCGCGCAGACCGGCCATATGGTGTTGTCGACCCTGCACACGAATGACGCGCCAACCACCCTGACGCGGCTCGCCAACATGGGCGTGCCCGGTTTCAACATCGCATCCTCGGTCATTCTGATCACGGCCCAGCGCCTGGCGCGCCGTTTGTGCGCACATTGCAAAGCGCCGGCCGACATCGAGCCGCGCGCCTTGTTGCAGGCAGGCTTCAAGGAAGCCGACCTCGACGGTTCCTGGATGCCCTACAAGCCGGTCGGCTGCGAACATTGCAATAATTCAGGCTACAAAGGCCGGGTCGGCATCTATCAGGTCATGCCGGTTTCCGAAGAAATCCAGCGCATCATCCTGAGCAGCGGCAACGCGATGGATATCGCGGCTCAGGCCGCGCGTGAAGGCGTACGCGACCTGCGTCGATCGGGTCTGCTCAAAGTCAAACAAGGCGTCACCTCGATCGAAGAAGTACTCGGCGCGACGAACGAATAGCGTGCTGCAACCAGCCGCGGAGATAGCTATGGCAACTCGCACCATCAAAGCAAGCACCGATTCGATCTTTGCCTGGGAAGGCAAGGACAAGATGGGCCGCATCGTCAAAGGCGAAATGCGCGCCGGCGGCGAAGCCGTGGTCATGGCCAGTCTGCGTCGCCAGGGCATCCTGGCCACCAAGGTCAAGAAACAGACCTTCCGCAGCGGCAAGAAGATCTCCGAAAAAGACATCGCGATCTTCACGCGCCAATTGGCCACCATGATGAAAGCCGGCGTCCCGTTGTTGCAGGCCTTCGACATCACCGCGCGTGGCCACGGCAATCCGTCGGTCGCCAAGCTGCTGACCGACATCCGTGCAGATGTGGAAACCGGCTCCAGCCTGAATACGGCGTTTCGCAAGCACCCCCTGTATTTCGATGCCCTGTTCTGCAATTTGATCGCCGCCGCCGAACAGGCAGGGATTCTCGAAACCCTGCTCGACCGCCTGGCCGAATACAAGGAAAAGACGCTGGCCATCAAGGCCAAGATCAAGTCGGCGATGTTCTATCCGACTGCGGTGTTGGTCGTCGCCGCAGTGATCACCGCGGTGATCATGATCTTCGTGATCCCGGCGTTCAAGGATGTGTTCGCCAATTTCGGTGCCGACCTGCCCGCGCCGACCGTGATGGTGATCGCGATGTCGGACTTCTTCGTGAAGTACTGGTATGTACTCCTGGGCATCATTGGCGGCGGCCTGTATTTCTTCTTCCAGTCCTGGAAACGTTCGGTCAAGATGCAGCACTCGATCGACCGCTTCCTGCTGCGCGCGCCGGTCTTCGGCCAGATCATCAAGAAGGCCACGATCGCGCGCTGGACCCGCACGCTGGCGACGATGTTCACTGCGGGCGTGCCCTTGGTCGAAGCCCTCGACTCGGTCGGCGGCGCATCGGGCAATCAGGTCTACGCCGAAGCCACCAAAAAAATCCAGAACCAGGTCGCGACCGGCACCAGCCTGACCGCCGCCATGACCGAAGCCGATGTCTTCCCGATGATGGTGACTCAGATGGTCGCCATCGGCGAAGAATCGGGCGCGCTGGATGCGATGTTGTCCAAGGTCGCCGAGTTCTACGAACAGGAAGTCGACGACGCGGTCGCTTCGTTGTCCAGCCTGCTCGAGCCCATCATCATCGTCGTCCTCGGCACCATCATCGGCGGCATCGTGATCGCGATGTACCTGCCCATCTTCAAGCTCGGCTCGGTGGTCTAAGGTTTCGATGGAATTCTTCGTTGCTTTCCCGGCCGCCTTCGTGGCGGCCGCGGTGATTCTGGGCTTGCTCGTCGGCAGCTTTCTGAATGTCGTCATCCATCGCCTGCCCAAGATGATGGAGCGCGACTGGCAGGCGCAATGCGCCGAGTTGCGCGGCGAGACGGTCCCCGAAGAATCCAATGCCGAAAACCTCTGGCGCCCGCGCTCGCGTTGCCCGCATTGCGGCCATCAGATCACCGCGCTCGAGAACATCCCGGTCCTCAGTTATCTCTGGTTGCGCGGGCGCTGCTCGGGTTGCAAGGCCGGCATCAGCCTGCGCTATCCAGCGGTCGAATTGCTGACCGCCGTGTTGAGCGGCATTGCCGCCTGGAAATTCGGCCCTGGAGTTCCCGCACTCGGCGCCATCGGCCTGATCTGGGCCTTGATCGCATTGGCCTTCATCGATGCCGACACCCAATTGCTGCCCGACGACATTACCTTGCCCTTGTTGTGGCTCGGACTGTTGCTCAACCTGTTCGGCACCTACACCAGCCTGCACGACGCGGTGATCGGCGCGATGGCGGGCTATCTGGCCTTGTGGTCGGTGTACTGGCTGTTCAAGCTCGTCACCGGCAAGGAAGGCATGGGCTATGGCGACTTCAAACTCCTCGCCGCGCTGGGCGCCTGGATGGGCTGGCAGATGCTGCCCGTCATCATCTTGTTGTCGTCGGTGGTCGGCGCCGTGCTCGGCATCGCGCTGATGGTGCTCGCCCGGCATGGACGCGGCCAGCCGATGCCATTCGGGCCCTACCTCGCAGGCGCTGGCGTGCTGGCCTTGTTCGTCGGCCACGAAATCAACACCACCTATCTCGGGTTGTTCTGAGCACCCCATGTTCGCGGTAGGGCTCACCGGCGGCATCGGCAGCGGCAAGACGACGGTCGCCGACCTGTTCGCGGCGCGCGGCGTCGCCGTCATCGATACCGACCGCATCGCGCACGCGCTGACCGGCCCGGGCGGCGCAGCCATGCCAGCCTTGCGGGCAGCCTTCGGCGAGCAGATCGCGCAGCCCGACGGGCGGCTCGACCGCGCCGCGATGCGCGAACGCGTGTTCGCACGGCCGCAAGAACGCGACACACTCGAACGAATCCTCCATCCGATGATCAGCGCCGAAGCCTTGCGTGCGGGCGCTGCGGCCGCCACGGACCATGTCTATGTGATGTTTGCGGTGCCTTTGCTCGTCGAGTCGGGCCATTGGTTGCAACGCGTCGATCGCGTGCTGGTCGTCGATTGCGATCCCGAGCTGCAAATCGCGCGCGTCATGGCGCGCAACGGGCTGACGCGGCCGCAGGTCGAAGCGATCATGGCAGCGCAAGCGACCCGCGCCGAACGCCGCGCCGCCGCGCATGATCTCATCGACAATTCGGGCAGCACCGAACAACTGGTGCGCGCGGTCGACGCGCTGCATGAAAAGTATTGCGACCTCGCGAGAAAAAAAGCCGCGCGGACCAGTTAACCACAGCGATTCCGGTTTGAGTTTTGCAGGTCCTTCGGTCAGAATTGCCGGGCCGCGGTGCGCCCTCCACGCACCCACCCAGCGTCGGGCCTGCATTGATCCTTTACGAATACCCATTCAACGAGCGCATCCGCACTTTGCTGCGGCTCGAGGATCTGTTCGACCGCTTGCGCCATTTCGCGGCGCAAGACCATGCCTACGAGCATCACGCGGCCCTCGTGACCTTGTTCGAGATCCTTGAAGTCGCGAGCCGCGCCGACCTCAAGTCCGATCTGTTGCAAGAACTCGAGCGGCAACGCCAGGCCCTCAACAATTTCCGCGCCTCGCCCGAAGTCTCGGTCGAAGCGCTCGATGCCATCCTCGCCGACATTGAACTTGCGGCGCGCTCGCTGGGCGAATCGCAAGGCAAATCGGGCCAGCATCTGCGCGACAACGATTGGCTCATGAGCATCCGCAGCCGCACCATCATCCCGGGCGGCGCCTGCGAATTCGATCTGCCGTCCTACTACGCCTGGCAGCAACGTCCGGCCGAGCAGCGCCATGCCGATCTGAACGGCTGGATCGCGCCGCTGGAACCGCTGCGTTCGAGTCTCACGATCGTGCTGCGCCTGTTGCGCGAATCCGCGCACAAATACGACGTGGTCGCAGTCGGCGGCAGTTATCAGCAAAACCTCTCGGGCAAGACCTACCAGATGCTTCAAGTGCGCGTCGATCCGGCGCACGAAGTCATCCCCGAGACCAGCGCCAACAAATACATGCTCTGGGTGCGCTTCTCGCAGCAAGGCGCCGACCAACGTCCGCGCCCCGTCGATACCGACGTGCCCTTCGAACTCGCCTTGTGCAATCTGTGAGTCGCGCCATGGCCAAGACCGTCCGCTGCCCCACCTGCAATGCGCCCGTCGAATGGACGCCGCAGGCGCACTGGCGGCCGTTCTGTTCCGAGCGTTGCAAACAGATCGATCTGGGCGCCTGGGCCAGCAATCAATACGCGATTCCTGGCCGCGCCGACGAGGCGACGCCTTCGTCGGACAGCCACGACGAGCGCGCCTGACGCAGCCGTTCTCGCGCCAGTTTTCCCCGCACGATGTCCGCCGTTCAACGCCCGCATGGGCTCGATGTCCGCACCGCCATACTCCTGACGCTGCCGACCATGCTCTGGGCCGGCAATGCCGTGATCGGCCGCCTGATCGCGGGGCAATTCCCGCCCATCGCCTTGAACTGGGTGCGCTGGCTCAGCGCGCTCGCGGTGTTGTTGCCGTTCGTGCTCGTGCGCGCGCGCCAACGCGGCACTTGGCCCAGTGCGTCCTGGCGCGTGATGGTGCCGCTCGGGCTGCTCGGTGTCGGCGCCTACAACGCCTTGCAATACCTGGCCTTGCAGACCTCCACGGCGGTCAACGCCACCCTGATCGGCGCGAGCATGCCGGCATGGATCCTGGGCGTGGGCGCCATGTTCTTCCAGGCGAAGGTCACGGCCCGGCAATGGCTGGGCGCCGCGGTGTCGATCACCGGCGTGCTGTGCGTGTTGGCCCAAGGCGATCCCGCGCGCCTCGCGAGTTTCACGCTGGTGTCCGGTGATCTGTAC